>NZ_JAVRHI010000173.1:0-40899 GCF_034105845.1 Streptomyces sp. CRN 30
CCAGACGGAGGCCGTCGTGCGCATCGGGGAACTCGCCGCGCGGGCCGGGGTCAGCACCCGGGCGCTGCGCTACTACGAGGAACAGGATCTGCTGTCGGCCGAGCGCAGCCCGAGCGGCCAGCGGCACTACCCGGAGAGCGCCGTGGACCGCGTCCGGCTGATCCAGCAGCTCTACGGCACCGGACTGCCCAGCAGGACGATCGTGGAGCTGCTGCCGTGCATCGAGAGCAGCGAGGTGACGACGGAACTGCTGGACCGGCTCAAGGCCGAACAGGCCCGCATCGACCGGCAGATCGCCGACCTCCGGCAGACCCGGGCCCGGCTCGCGGACGCCATTGCCCTGGCGGCCTCCGCGCAAGAGGCCGGGCAGGCCTGCCCCCGCTGACGTACCGCCCGGGTGATGCTCAGCGTGCCCCCAGCGCCCCGGCCGGTCCGGCCGGTGTGACCGGTGGCATGCGGGCGGCCCTGAGAACCTGCTTCAAAGGGGGCATGTCATCCAGGTCCGGATGGCTACCTATAGGCGCCGGTACGCCGCCGTAGTCTTCTGGCAGGGCCGGTGCTGGTTGTTAGGGGGCTGGTTCGCCGGTGGCAGAAGATGGTCGCCGGCACGGGACCGTTCCCGGCTGCGTCAGAGGTTGTCTCACGTGGCAAGTTCCGCGAGCTTCTTGAGTAGCTCAGGGCGGTGGCCATGGCCAGGCTTCGGCTCTGCGGGTCGTTGCGGTCCACGAAGGGGATCTTGAGGCCACGAGTAGCCCGTGGCAGGCTCATGGCGCATGATCGATGAATTCGCGAAGACCAGCTTGCACGGGAGACTGCGGCGGGACCGCGAGGCGCTGCTCTGGAAACTCGACGGTCTGTCCGAGTACGACGCCCGCCGGCCTTTGACCGTTACCGGGACCAACCTCCTCGGCCTCATCAAACATGTGGCCAGCGTCGAGGCCAGGTACTTCGGCGAGGTTTTCGATCGGCCGTCCCCGGAACCGCTGCCCTGGTGGCAGGACCACGACGGCAGCGATCTGTGGGCGTCTGAGGACGAGGCACGCGATCAGATCATCGAGTCGTACCGGCGCACGTGGGAACACTCAGACGCGACGATCGACGAGCTTGCCCTTGATGCCCCCGGGTACGTGCCGTGGTGGCCGGAGCCCTATGCCAACACGAACCTGTTCGCCATCCTGGTGCACGTCCTCGGCGAGACCAACCGGCATGCCGGGCACGCCGACATCCTGCGCGAAGCTGTCGACGGACGAACCGGGATGCGCCCCGAACAGAAGACGCAGATCGATGAGGACGCCCGCATCGCCTACTGTGCGAAGATCGAGCAGGCCGCCAGATCAGCCGCATCAGTCAAGGCAGAGAAGGCTGTCCCACGTGACGTGATGTTCGGGCGGCATGATGCCGGTCGTGAGTGCTGAACTGTCGAAGCGTCTGGTTCCTGATGAACTTCGGGAGCTGGTCGCCCCGTTACTGCCGTCGTTCGCGGCTCGACCGCAAGATGGCGGGACCGCTCCGCGTGACAAGCGGGCTGTGTTCTCCGCAGTGGTGCACGTACTGACCAGCGGCTGTGCCTGGCGGCATCTGCCGCCGACGTTCGGCACGTCCTCCGCCACCGCGCGCCAAAAGGTACCTGTTGAGTCGGCACGGAGCGCGGTGCCGGTGTTGCCACCGGTCCGTTTCTCCGTGCCGCCGGCCGAACCCGGCGTACCCGTCTCCGAGTACCGGGCTCTCCACGGACTCCGCCGTTCAGGCGTGGTTGGGGCGGGTCCAGGGATTGGGGATCGTGTTGCCTCTGTAGCGGTAGCGGGTGACCGTCACCGTCAGGAGGTCGAACAGTTCGATCCCGTCCGCCGCGAGCTCTTGCCACCGTCCGTTGTGGTCGGTGAAGCGTCGGCGGATGTCCTTCCACTTCCAGCGGTGCAGCGCCATCCACCAACTGATGGGCCCTGACCCAAGGCCGGGTAGTTAGGGCTTGCCGGGAAACAAGCCGTCGCTTCCGGCTCTGTGGATCGTTGTTGTGGTACGGGGAGACCGGAGGGGATCGAGGCAGCGCTGGCCGCGAAGTTCGCGACGCTGTCCCCGCATCTCGACGAGCGGCAGCGGCGGCTGGCCATACGAGCAGAAGCACGGTCGCTGGGCCATGGAGGCATCGGGCTCGTCGCTCGTGCGGCTGGAGTCCGGGAGGGCGCCGTGTCGCGTGGGGTGACAGGACTGGAGTCCGGGGAGGTGCCGTTGGGGCGGGTGCGTCGGTCCGGTGGGGGCCGCAAGCGTGCGGTGGACCTGGATCCGGGCCGTCGGCCCGCGTTGCCGGCCTTGGTGGAACCGGGTGTACGCGGGGATCCGATGTCGCCGCTGCGCTGGACGGCGAAGGCGACGCGGCACCTGGCTGCCGAGCTGACCCGGCGGGGGCACCGGCTCTCGTCGGACACCGTGGCTGCCGTGCCGCGCGAGGAGGGCTTCAGTCTCCAGGGCAACGCCAAGACCATCGAAGGTGCCCACCAACCGGACCGGTATGCACAGTTCCGCTGTAGCAACGACCAGGCCAAGGACTTCCAAGCCGCCAGAGACCCGGTGATCAGCGTCGACACCGAGAAGAAGGAGCTGGTCGGCGACTACAAGAACGCCGGCCACGAGTGGCGTCGCGAAGGTGATCCGGTCCGGGTCCGCACCCACGACTTTCCCGATGCCGATCCGGGGAAGGCGATCCCATACGGGATCTGCCGTCGAGCCTTCGGCCGACGCCGGCTCACCTCCCCGCTTCCGACCTGCTGGCCGTTTTTTCGTGGCCGACGGATGACAGGTGTTCGCGCAGGTAGGCCGACGCCCGATTCCGCTCGCCGGCCAGGAGGAGGTCGGCGAGGTGGACGTGCTCGGCGCAGCGCAGGGCGGCGCGGTCGCGTTGCAGGGAGCGGCGGTACTCGATGAGGCGGCGCAGGCGATCGACTCGACGCAGGGAGTCGATGAAGAAGGTGTTGCGGCTGCACGCCATGACGACCTCGTGGAAGCGGCTGTTGAGGTCGTAGAGCTGTGCGTTGTTGATGGTGTGGATCTCGCCGTCGACGAGGCGCTGCTGCTGGGCGCGGACGGTTTCGAGGGCTTCGCGGTCGAGGGTGAAGCCTGGTTCGAGGACGGCGGCGGGTTCGATGGTGAGACGGAAGCGGTAGCTGTCCTGGTAGGCGTCCATCGAGGTGAGCATGGGCTGGAACTCCCAGCCGTAGCCGGGGAGCCGTTCGATCCAGCCCTCCACCGCGATGCGGCGCAGGACGTGGGCGAGCTGTCCGGGCGGCAGGTCGTAGCGGCGGGCGAGGGCGTTCTCGGTGACCTTCTCGGGAAGCCGGCCGTCGAGCCGGTCGGCCGCGATCCGCAGGTAGATGTCCTCGGTGCTGTCCTGGGCCGGTGGCAGCGGTGACGCCTCGGTCAGGGCGGGACCGGTGAGGGCGACGGTGTAGCCGCCGCGTTCGGCGGCGGCCACCACGCCCTCCTCGGCGAGCAGGCGCAGGGCCTGGCGGACCGGTGAGCGGGAGACCTTCAGTTGCTCGGCGAGGGTCCGTTCGACCAGGCGGGTGCCGGCGGGCAGTGCGTCGGCCGCGATGTGCTCCACGATGCGGGCGGCCGTCCGCCGGGTGAGCGGGGTGGGGCCGTGGCTGGCCGTGGGCGCTGTCATCGTCTGCTGCCTCCGCGTGGGCCGGGACCGGCCGGGGACCCGTTCGGTCCCGGCCGCCGACGTCATGGTGCAAGGACGGAGTCTACGTGTTCGACCTGCGGCGGGGCCGCGAAGTACGGCCCGGCCAGGGCCCGCCACTTGGCGAAGCCCGCGGAGCCGCGGAAGGTGACGGTGTGGTGCTCGACGGTCTCCCAGCGGACCATCAGCCGGTAGCGCGAGGGGTATTCGACACTGCGGTGCAGGTCGACCCCGTCACAGCCGTCGGCCGCGAGGAAGTAGGGCAGGGCCTGGGCGACGGCCGCCTCGAACTCCTGCTCCTGGCCCGGGGTGACCTCGATCTGGGCGATTTCGGTGATCATGAGTGCCTCTTCCTGGCGTCCGTCAGTCGCGGGGCGCGGCGGCGGCCTTGGCGTGTTCGGCGTCGACCCGGGCGGTGACACCGGTCTCGACGAGGGTGCGGGTGGCGTCGACGGTGGCGTAGATCCACAGGATGCGCATCGGCTCGGTGGCGGAGGCGTTGCGGAACCGATGGGGCGTCCCGGCGGGGACGTAGGTGGTGTCGAAGCGGGTGACGCGGTGTTCGGTGCCGTCGATCTCCACGATGGCGTCGCCTTCGAGGACGGTGACGGACTCCGGGCAGTTGTGGGTGTGCAGGGCGATGCCCGCACCGCCCTCGAAGAGGGTCTGCCCGGTGAGGAAGACCTCGGCGCCGACCGCCCTGGTCACCAGGGGGATGGTGCGGGCGCCGCCGCCGCGGCTGAAGGCGGTCAGCTCGGCCGGGCGCAGCACAGCGGGCGGGAAGGGGGCGAAGCAGGGTTCGTCGCGGGTCACGGTGTTCTCCAGGTGGGGGGGTGGTCAGGCGGCGGGGCCGATCCAGACGGTCTTGGTGTTGGTGAACTCGCGGATGCCCTCGGCGCCCAGTTCCCGGCCGTAGCCGGACTTCTTGATGCCGCCGAAGGGCAGGCGCGGGTCGGAGGCGACCATGCCGTTGACGAAGACGGCACCGGCGTCGATCACGCGGGTCAGGCGGCGGGCGCGGTCCAGGTCGGTGGTCCACAGGGCGGCGCCGAGACCGTACTCCGTCCGGTTGGCCAGCGCGACCGCCTCGTCGGCGTCGGCGATCCGGGTGACCGCGGCGACCGGGCCGAAGGTCTCCTCGTCGAAGGCGGCCATACCCGGGCGGACGTGGTCCAGGACCGTGGGCGGGTAGTAGCAGCCGGGCCCGTCCGGAACCTCACCGCCCAGGACGAGTACGGCACCGGCGTCGACGGTGCGGCGGACCTGGTCGTGCAGGGTGTCACGGAGGTTGGCGCGGGCCATCGGGCCGATCGCGGTGTCGGGTTCGGTCGGGTCACCGACCTTCAACCGGGCGGCGGCAGCCGTGAACGCGGCCACGAAATCGTCGGCCACCGCCTCCTGAACGATGAACCGCTTGGCGTTGACGCAGGACTGGCCGGCGTTGGTGTACCGGGCCTTGACAGCGGTGGCGGCGGCGGTCGCGATGTCCGCGTCCGCCAGCACGATGAACGGGTCGGAGCCGCCGAGTTCGAGAACCTGCTTCTTCAGCACGGCGGCGGCCTGGGCGGCGACGATCGCGCCGACCTCGGTGGAACCGGTGAGGGTGACCGCCGCGACGCGCGGGTCGGCGATGAGCCCGGCGACCTGGTCGACCTCGATCAGCAGGGTTCGGCACAGGCCCTCGGGGGCGCCGGCCTTGCGGACGACCTCCTCGACGGCGAGGGCGCACTGCGGCACGTTGTTGGCGTGCTTGAGCAGTGTGCCGTTGCCGGCCGCGAGGGCCGGGGCGGCGAAGCGGAAGAACTGCCAGAACGGGTAGTTCCACGGCATCACGGCGAGGACGACGCCGAGCGGGTCGTGGACGACGGCGCTCTCGGCGGCGTTCGAGGCCACGGGCCGGTCCGCGAGCTGGGCCGGGGCGTGCTCGGCGTAGTAGTCGCAGGTGGTCGCGCACTTCTCGATCTCGGCGCGCGCCTCGGTGACCGGCTTGCCCATCTCGGCGGTGATGAGGGCGGCGTAGTGGTCCTTGCCCTCGCGCAGGACTCGGGCCATCTCCCGCAGCAGCGGCACGCGGTCGGTGATGTCGCGGCGGCGCCAGGCGGCCTGGGCACCGGCCACCGCGTCGAGTATGCCGTCGACCTCCTCGGCGGACTGCGGGGCGTAGCGGGCGAGTTCGGTGCCGGTGGCCGGGTCGGTGGAGACGATCATCAGGCGGTTACCTCGGTGTGCTCGATGGTGCGGCGGATCTCGGCGGCGAAGTCGGCGGTGCCCAGGGTGCCGCCGATGTCACGGGTCCGGGTGGCGGGATTGTCCAGTACCGCGTTGACGGCGCTGGTGATCAGGGCGGCTGCACCCTGGAGGCGGTCGTCGCCGTCGCGCCGGCCGCGCCAGTCCAGGAGCATCGCGGCGGACAGGACGAGGGAGGTGGGGTTGGCGACGCCCTGTCCGGCGATGTCGGGGGCGGAGCCGTGCTGGGCCTGGGCCACGCACAGGGTGTCGGAGGCGTTGACGGAGCCGCCGAGGCCGAGGCTGCCGGAGAGTTCGGAGGCCTCGTCGGAGAGGATGTCGCCGAACATGTTGGTGGTGACGATGACGTCGAAGCGGCGCGGGCTGCGGATGAGCAGCGCGGCGGTGGCGTCCACGATCAGCTCTTCGAGTTCGACGTCGGGGAAGTCGGCGGCCACCTTGCGCACCTCGCGCAGGAACAGGCCGTCCGACAGCTTGACCACGTTGGCCTTGTGGACGGCCGTCACCTTCTTGCGGCGGGCGCGGGCCAGTTCGAAGGCGGTCCGGGCGACGCGCTCGCTGGCGGTCGCGGTGACCTTGCGGATCGAGAACGCCGAGTCCTCGTCGGGCATGAACTCACCCGCGCCCGCGAACATGTTGCGGTCCGAGTAGAAGCCCTCGGTGTTCTCCCGGACGATGACCAGGTCCATCGGCTCGCGCAGGATGCTCAGGTCGGGGTGGGAGCGGCAGGGACGGATGTTGGCGTACAGCTTGAAGCGGGTGCGCAGTTCGGCCGAGGGGTTGACGCCGCCCTCGGCGCGGGGCGGGTAGTCGAGGTGGGAGACCGGGCCGAGGAGTACGCCGTCGGCCTGCGGGACGCGGTCCAGTACGGCGTCGGGGAGGGTCGAGCCGGACGCGGCGAGGGCGGCGAACCCGATGTCGTGGGTGTCGTACGTCAGGTCCAGGCCGAGCTTCTTGTCGGCGGCGGCGAGCACGTCCAGGGTGGCCGCGGTGATCTCGGGGCCGATGCCGTCGCCGGGCAGGACGAGGATGTTCACGGGGTGCCTTTCGTGGGGGTGTTCACAGTCCGAAGGTGTGCGCGGCCACCAGGGCCACAGTGACGGTGAGGCCGCCGCCGATGCGGGTGGCGATCTGCGCGAACGGCATCAGGCGCATGCGGTCGGCCGCGGTGAGGATGGCGATGTCGCCCGCGCCGCCCATGCCACTGTGCGTCGCGGTGACCAGGGCGGTCTCGGCGGGGTGCAGTCCGACGCGGCGGGCGACGAGGAATCCGGTGCTGACCATCGCGCACACCGTGAGGACACAGGTGAGCAGGGGCGCCGGGGAGAAACCCTCGACCAGCGTCTGCCACGGGGTCTGGGTGGCGCTGAAGGTGAACAGCATCGGAAAGGCCATGGCGGCCAGGCAGAAGTCGTAGACGAACCGCGAGCCGTGCTGGAGGCGGGGGGTGATCCCGTGGGCGAGCTTGAGAGCCACGGCGAGGACCAGCATGACGACCGGGGCCGGCCAGCCGAGGAGGCCGTGGGCGAGCACACCGGCCAGGTACAGGGTGACGGCGGTGATGCCGGATGCCGCGACCTGCTGCGCGGTCACCGCGGTGCGGGCGCCGGACCCGCTCTCGGCGGCTTCGAGCAGGTCGGGGCCGTCGCCGGCGTCCAGTCGGCCGTTGCCGGTGAGGTCCGGACGCTTGCGGCACACCAGGCCCAGCAGGCCGGCCAGGAGGATCGCGGTGAGGTTGCCGACGAAGATGGCCGGCAGCACCCGGGCGAGCAGTTCGCCCTGCGTGGCGCCGAGGATGCCCGCGTAGCCGATGGTCAGCGGGATGGCGCCCTCGCCCACGCCGCCGGCCATGATCGGTACGACGACGAAGAAGAGGGTGTGCTTGAGGCCGAGCCCGGTGGCCGTGCCGACAGCCGTTCCCACCACGAGCGCGGCCGCGCTGCCCGCGAGCAGCGGTACGAAGATCCGGGCGAAGCCGCGGACCAGCACCGTGCGGTCCATGCTCATGATGGAGCCGACGATGACGAAGGCGATGAACAGGCTCAGCACCTTGGTGTCGTCGAAGAAGGTGCCGATCGAGTCGAGGGCCGCCTGCGGGATGAGCCCTTGGTACGCCAGGAAGGACGGCACGAGCGTCACGAAGACCGCGGCACCGCCGATGGTCCGCAGGACGGGAAGTCGCTTGCCCACCTCGGCAAGTGCGAAGGCGAAGAGCGCCATGATGCCGATCACCACGGCGAGTTCCCCGCTGATGTGGTGGGTGGCGGAGAGAGCGGCGATCAGCGCGGCAAGTGCGACGAACACCGGCAGCGGCACGATGCCGATGTCGAAGTCCATGCACCGGTCCCACCAGTTGGGGGGCCGGTGGTCCGCCGCGGTCTCGGCTGAGGCGGCGGCGGGCGTTGCGAGGTCGGACATGGGGACGTCCTCATAGGCGGCTCAGAGGGAAGTGGCGGATGCTGCTCACCGGCAACACGGGGCGGTCGTCCCGGACCGTGCGTGGCAGGTGCCCGCCGGAGCGGACGGTGGTCGCGCCGCGCCCCGGCACGTCACCGCTGGGGATACGTTAAGCACATTGCTTGGTCTTTCGGAAGAGTGTTGTACCAAGATGTTGTCAGGGGTACCGTCCGAGCGCGGCATGTCCGCCCCTCGCTTCCCTCTGATCCCCCCCCAGAGGTCCGTATGCCCGTACCCGAATCCCGCGCCGTCCAGGTCCTCGACACCCGGCACAGCCCGAGCCCCGCGCTCGCGGATGGCGCCTGCGACACGCATGTGCACCTCTTCGGGCCGGCCGACCGCTATCCGTACGCACCCGACCGCGGTTACCTCCCGCCCGACGCGCTCCCCGCCGACCTGCGCGCACTCCACCGGCACCTGGGCATCACCCGCACCGTGCTGGTCCAGCCCAGCCCGTACGGCACCGACAACACCCGCCTGCTGGCCGGCTTGCAGGTCCTCGGCGACGCGGCGCGCGGCATCGTGGTGATCACTCCCGGCACCGCGCCGGACGAGCTGCGGGCACTGGACCGGGCCGGGGTCCGCGGAGTCCGCGTCAACCTCGGCGCGCGCGCCGCCAACGACCTGGCGCGAGCGCGCGAGCGCATCGACGCGACGGCCAGGGCGATAGCCCCGCTGGACTGGCACCTCGACCTGCACCTGGACGCCGCCGCCCTGGCGGCCTTCGAGGATCTGCTCCCCCGGCTCCCCGTCCCTGTGGTGCTCGACCACTTCGCCGGCCACCGGGCCGGTACCGGTGCCGAGACACCGGCGCGGATTCTGCGGCTGCTGGCGACCGGGCGGGTATGGGTGAAGTTGTCCGCGCCCTACCGCGTGACGGCCGGCGGGGACTACGACGCCCTGGCCGAGCTCCTGACCGACCTTTTGGACGCTCGCGCCGACCGGGCCCTGTGGGGCTCGGACTGGCCGCACACCGGCGGCTCCCCCGCCACCCGCCACCCCGACCGGCTCCAGCCGTATCTCACCGTCGACGACGGCCTCTCCCTGTCCCGCTTCGCCGGATTTCTCGACCCGGACGGGCTGCGCCGGGTTCTGGTGGAGAACCCGGCGGAACTCTACGGCTGGTGAGCACGGGAGACGATCGTTGCCGCCTCCGCTCTTGACGATCAGCGCGGTCTCTAGTTTCCTACCGGCCAACCGGTACACCAGTTCCTGGTCATCGGGCACGCCCCGGCGAGACTCCCGAGCGCCCCTCGGGTCTGTCATCGGCCCCGCTCTCGGGCCCGCCACGTCGTTTCTCGCTCCGGGGGCCGCGTCTACCCGCGGCCCTGTCCGGGCGTGTGTCCACCCACCGCTGAACGCAACAGGGCCGCCCCTTCGGCGGCGGCCGCACCCTGCCCCAAGGAGCAACGATGCTCGCCGTCCTCGGCTTCGCCACGCTGGGCAGCTTCATGCTGCTCGTGATGCGGAAGCACCTCTCCGCGTTCACCGCCATCATGCTCACCCCGATCGTCGCCGCCGTGATCGCGGGCAAGGGCGCCGCACTCGGCGAGATGATCATGAACGGACTGGACACCGTGGCGGCGACCGCGGCCCTGCTGCTGTTCGCGGTCCTCTACTTCGGCCTCATGATGGAGGCCAAGCTCTTCGACCCGATATCGGCCTGGATCATCCGCGCCTCCGAGGGCGACCCGATGCGGATCGTCGTCGGTACCGCCGCGCTCTCCCTCCTGGTCGCCCTGGACGGTGACGGCACCACCAGCTACATGATCGTCTGTTCGGCGTTCCTGCCGATCTACCGGCGCCTCGGCATGAACCCGCTGATCCTCGCCGCGCTCGCCACCATGGCGCTGGGCACCATCTCCGGCACCACCCCCTGGGGCGGCGCCGCCACCCGCGGCATCAGCGCCCTGCACCTCGACGCCGGTGACTACTTCGTCCACATGATCGGCCCGATGGCGCTGACGAGTCTCACCATCGTCGCCGTCGCCTACTGGCTCGGCCTGCGCGAACGCCGGCGCATCGACGCGCAGACACTGGCCGCCTACCGGCTGGAGATCGCTTCGGGCGAGGCCGTACCCGTCGTCCAGGTCACCTGGCGCCTGTGGTTCAACGCGGCCCTCACCGTACTGCTCATGGTGCTCCTCATCATGGAGGTCGCGGATCTGGTGGTGCTCTTCATGGTGGCGTTCGTCATCGCCCTGCTCGTCAACGTCCGGGCCATCGGCGACCAGCAGGAGCTCATCAGGCGGCAGGCCGCCAACGCGGTCCCGGTCATGATCCTGGTCCTGGCCGCCGGCGTCTTCACCGGCATCATGACCGACGCGGGAATGATCAAGGCGATGGCGGACGCGGCCCTCTCGATCGTCCCGGAGGGCTGGGGCAGTCTCGTACCCCTGTTCACCGCGGTCCTCGCGCTGCCGCTCGGCTTCTTCATGTCCAACGACGCCTACTGGTTCGGCGTCGTCCCGGTGCTGGCCGAGTCCGCGAGCCACTACGGCATCGACGCCACCGAGATCGCCCGAGCCGGTGCCATCGGGCAGATCCTGCACAGCATGGGTCCCACCTCGGCCCCGCTGTGGGTGCTGCTGGGCCTGGTCAAGGCGGACCTCGGCGACTTCCAGAAGACGGCGCTGCGCTGGGGCGTGCCCGTCTCCCTGGCGTACATCGCGTTCGCGGTGCTGACCGGCGCCATCACGGTCGCCTGACGCGCGCGGCCGTGGCACCCCGACCGCCGGGTGCCACGGCCGGTGACGCACCCGGAGGCGTCATGACCGTCTTGGGTCAGGGTCGAGGTCGAGCCTGCGGGCGTCAGTGATCATGAGAGCCGTGTGGAGGGCCGTGCGGGACTCGGCGGAGTCCAAGGAGACGGACAGGACGCGTTCGACGGTGCGCAGCCGGCTGTAGAGGGTGGGGCGGCTCAGTCCGGCCAGGCGTGCCGTGTGGGTCTTGGAGCCGCCGCAGTCAAGGTGGGTGCGCAGAAGGCCGAGGAGGTCGTCGCCGGTGCGGGCGTCGTGGTCGAGGAGGGGTCCCAGTTCGGTCTCGGCGAACCTCTGCAGCCGGTGGTCGTCCCGCAGCAGGGCGACAAGTCCCCTCAGCCGCACGTCTGCCGACCGGTACAGCCGGTTCGCCTCCGGCATGGTCAGGCCGACTTCCGCCAGGTGTTCCGCCTCGGCGAGCCGGGACGCGGCCTCGATGAGCCCGGTGGCGGTGGGCGCGGTGCCGGCCACCCAGCCGTCCGTGCCGGCCCGCCCGGTCAGTCGCTCGCGCAGAGCCCTGCTCACGGCGGCGAGCACCCGGTCGCTGCCGTGCGGCGGGCACGAGAGGACCGTCGAGACGGTCCCCTCACGGCGGATGGACACGATGGCCCTCTCACCGGCGGTGGCCACCGCCTGGCGGACGGCGGCCAGGATGCGCCGGTCGGCCTCTCCTTGGGCCAGTGCGTCGGCCCCCGAGGACAGGACGCGGACGGACAGGGCGGCGTAACGGCGGCCGGCGGTCAGTCGGGGCGCCGTGGACCGGGCGACGGCCTCGTTCTCGTCGCTGATCCGGCCGCTCAGCAGGTCGTCGAAGAGGCCGCCGAGCGCCCGGACCATGAGGGTGTCGTGCTCCTGTTGAATCATCCGGTGCAGTTGGAGGGAGTGTGCGGCGCGTTCGAGGACCATGCGGGCACGGGAATCGTCCGGTACCGGTCCGGGCAGGACGAGTCGGCCCCACTGTTCGGAGCCGATGCCCACCGGTACCGCCGACCACGAGGTGTCGTGCAGGCGTGAGCGTTCGCTCCACTGGTGCAGGAGTTCGGCGGTCGGGATGTCCGGTGAGCAGAAGGCCTGCACGTGCCGGCCGACGTCCTCCAGTACCAGGGGGGCACCCAAGGTGTGTACCGCGCGGGTGACGATGTCCACGGTCGAGGCCCGGGCGATGTTCAACGAGGTGAAGACCTCGTGGATGGTGCGGGCGAACTCCACCTGGGCGTACTGGTCCGCCACGATGAGGCGGTGCACCTGCTGGGTGACCTCGACGAAACGGGTCCTGACCGACAGCGTGACGACGGGCAGCGGCAGGAAGCGGGTGAACACCGCCGTCAGGTGTTCGGGCGGTGTCTTGAGGTGGGTGCCGAGTTCGATGACGAGTCCGGCCACGTCCTGTCCGACCAGCATGTCGAGGTAGGTCTCGGTCTGCCGGGCGTCGCCTGCCAGGGGAAGGCCGGTGGTCAGGACCAGTACCCCGCCCGCCAGCAGGTCCGTGAGGTCGGCGAGGTCGCTGACGTGCACCCAGCGCACCGGACGGTCGAGGTGGTCGTGGCCGCCGATGACCCGAGGGCGCCCTTTGGCCAGGGCTGACAGTTGAAGGATGTCCCGCACGGTCGGCTACACCGACACATCGTAAACGTGTCGTACTCGCACCGGACAGACTGTCGGCGGGTCGCCTGGCAGGTTGGCGCCGGACAACGAACCTTCCCGGCGGATGTGCCGTACCGGCGGCCGGCGGGCGACGAAACAGGTGGCAGCGATGACCGATCAGCGATCTGCGGCGCGTCGGTCATTGGGTCGACAACAAGGCTTTCGCCGGCCGCAGCGGCCGTGCGGTCGCGGTGACCAATCCGGCCACCGGTGCGGTGACCCGCGAAGTGGCACTGGCCCATGTTGCGGACGCACGCGCGGTGCTCGACTCGGCTGCCGCCGCGTTCCCGGTCTGGCGCGACACGTCGCTGGCCAAACGCGTGGCGACGGTCTTCCGCTTCCGTGAGCTGCTCAACGAGCGCAAGGACGAACTCGCCGCGATCATCACCGTCGAGCACGGCAAGGTGCTGTCCGACGCGCTGGGCGAGGTCGCCCGCGGGCAGGAGGTGGTGGAGTTCGCCTGCGGCATCCCGCACCTCACCTGATGGAATCACCGACTCGCTGGTGGAGCTGTTCATCCAGCTCGTGCAGAAGATCAACACGCGGGCGGAGAAGAAGGTCGAGGGCGAGTTCAACAAGGAGCTCAAGCGAGTCCGCGGCAAGGAGGGCATCCTGCTGCTGGCGGAGGCGGGGGTCGCCGAGCCGGGCGGCACGGTCCGCAAGGTGATCTGTCCGGTGGCCGGGAAGTCCACCCTGAAGGCCCTCGCCGCGGAGGCCGCGGCGAACGAGGCACGCTACCGGGCCCGGGTACGTACGGTGCTGCGCTCGTCTACTCCAATCACTGGCGGCGGATGCTCTCACCGCTGCTGAACGCCCTGGAGCTGAAGTGCAACAACACCGCCTACCGGCCGGTGATGAACGCCATCGACCTGCTCAAGCGGTATCTGGACCAGCCCATCGCCAAGGAGGGCGCGTCCTTCGACAAGGCGGAGAAGATCCCGCTGGCGGGCTTGGTGCGCGAGGAGTGGCGCAAGGCCGTGGTGGACGAGCGCGGCCGGGTCGAGCGCATCCCGTACGAGCTGTGCGTGCTCGTGGCGCTGCGGGACGCGCTGCGGCGGCGGGAGATCTGGGTGCCGGGCGCGAACCGGTGGCAGAACCCGCAGGACGATCTGCCACCGGACTTCGAGGACAACCGCGATGTGCACCACGCCGCGATGCGCCGGCCGCAGGACCCGGAGAAGTTCATCGAGGCCCCGGAGAAGCGGCTGCGCGAGGTCCTGGCCCGCTTCGACACGGCGCTGGAACCGGGCACCACGGGCGGCATGGACATCGTCCGCCGGCACGGCGAGCCGTGGATCAAGGTCTTGCCGCTGGGCCGGTACCGAAGGCGGTGCTGCGGCGCCGGCTGCTGGTGCTGTTCGCACTGGGTACGAACATGGGCATCAAGCGGGTCGCTGTCACCGGCAAGCACGGCGAGAGCGAGGCCGTACTGCGGCGGGTGCGGCACCTGTTCGTCAACCGGACCAACCTGCGCGCGGCGCTGGTGCGACTGGTCAACCCACCTTCGCCGCCCGCGATCCCGCGTGGTGGGGCGAGGGCACCGCCTGCGCGAGCGACTCCAAGAAGTTCGGCTCCTGGAGCTCGAACTTCATGACCGAATGACACCAGCGGTACCGCGGCCCCGGGGTGATGATCTACTGGCATGTCGAGAAGAAGTCGTTGTGCGTCTACAGCCAGCTCAAGTCCGGCTCGGCCTCCGAGGCTGCCGCGATGATCGAGGGCGTGCTGCGGCACTGCACGGACGTGGAGATCGACCGGCAGTACACCGCCACGCACGGCTCCTCCATCGTCGGGTTCGCCCTCGCCCACATGCTCGGCTCCAACCTGCTGCCCCGCCCTGGAGAACGTCGGCTCCGCGCGGCTGTACCGACCGACGGCAGGAGAGGACGAGAAGTGGCCGGACCTGGCGCCGGTGCTGTCGGCCAAGACGATCGACTGAAACCTGATCCGCCAGCAGTACGACCAGATCGTGAAGTACACCACCGCCCTGCGCCTGGGCACCGCCGAGGCCGAGCAGGTCCTGCGCCGCTTCACCCGCGGTGGACCCGAGCACCGGCAAGGACGGCGACCTGACCGGCTCCGACAAGGAGTCCCAGGAGGTCTCCATGCTCGCCCTGCACCTGCTCCAGTCCACGCTGGTGCACGTCAACACCCTGCTCCTCCAGGACATCCTGAGCGAGGAGAAGTGTCAGAAGCGGCTCACCGACGCCGACCTGCGGGCCCTGTCCCCGCTGTTCTGGACGCACGTGAACGCCTGCGGCCGGTTCGAGCTGGACATGAACTCCCACCTCGACCTCGCCGCCGCGGTGGCCACGCTGCCGGGCCCCCGCACCCCGCCCGAGGCGGAAACCGCACGGTCGGCGGCGGCCGGGGCGGCCGGGTCGGCGTCCTGAAGACCAACAGGCCCGGCGTCGTCGGCGGGCGGCTGGACCGTTGACCCCGCACTACGGGGCTGTGAGCGTGTCGAGCCGGGCGGCGAGGTCGGGGTGGGCGGCGGCCAGGTGGGGCCGGGCGGCGGTCAGGGGGGCGATGAGGTCGGCGGGATCGTCGTGGGCGAGGGCCGCGTGAAGCTCGCTGAGCGAGCGGCGGGCGGCGGGGGGAAGGTCGGTGAGGGTGGTGATCTGGCCGGCGAGGCGGCGCAGGTCGGCCGCGTTGCGGCGGGCCCAGGCGGCGGTGGTGCGTTCGGCGGCGCGGGCCTGCCGGGTGGCCGTCACTCGCTGTTCGCCGGTGCTCCCCACCGGGCCGGGGCGACCGCGTAGGTAGCGGCGCTCGGCGGCCTGGCGGCTGGCGACGCCGAGGGGCGGGGCGAGGTCGGCCCAGCTGGCGCCCGCGTCGCGGGCGGTTTCGATCAGGCCGGTTTCCCATCCGGCGAGCTGCTCCCGGACCTGCCGCAGCAGCATCAGCGAGGCCAGGGCCTGCTCCGGGCCCGGCCCGGCATCGGAAGCGTTCGGAGCCTCCTGTTGAGCTTCGCGCAGGGCGTCGTCTATGGCGTTGAGAGCCGCCGTGGCGGCGAGGAACGACGCCGGGCTGTGGGCGTCGGTACCGGTCGTGGACGGCTGCTCGGCCGGGGTCACGGACACCTCCCTGGGGTTGTCATCGAGCTGACGACATCATGTTTGTCATCCATTGGATGACATGCTACAACGGTGTCAGTGAGGCGCATTGGCAGTAACTGCCTGAACCTGCTGGAGGTGTTTTTCCGATGTTGATGCGCACTGACCCCTTCCGTGAGCTGGACCGGCTGACGCAGCAGCTGCTGGGCCCGGGGACCTGGTCGAGGCCGTCGGCGATGCCGATGGACGCCTACCGTGAGGGTGACGAGTACGTGGTGGCCTTCGACCTTCCCGGTGTCAGCGCCGACGCGATCGACATCGACGTCGAACGGAACATGCTCACCGTCAAGGCCGAGCGTCGGCCAGTGGCGAAGGCCGACGGCGTGCAGATGGAACTGTCCGAGCGTCCGCTGGGCGTCTTCTCCCGCCAGATCGTGCTCGCCGACACCCTCGACACCGAGCACATCAAGGCCGACTACGACGCGGGTGTGCTCACTCTGCGCATCCCGATCGCCGAGCGCGCCAAGCCCCGAAAGATCTCCATCGGCGTCGGGACCGGCCACAAGGAGATCTCCGGCTGACACCGGCCGGACAGGTACGGAGGACGGGTACCTGATCTCCCCCTCACCCCGTCCTCCGCACCCCTACGGGCATCCGAAGAACCAGAAGGGGTGGCGGCCGAGATGACTCTGCGACGCGAAGCCTTCCTCGACCACGTCAAGGAACGCGGCGAGTACGGCACTGCAGAGGAGGCCGAGCGCGCGGCCCGCGTAGTGCTCGCCCTGCTCGGCGCGCACCTGGTCGGCGAGGTTCGCGCCCAGCTCGCGGCACGACTGCCGGAGGAATTCGCTCTCGTCCTGCTCAACCCGCTCCAGAGCGTTGAGCCGCTGCCGCCGGAGCGGTTCGTGCGGGCAACTGCGGCCTGGATCGAGGGCGCCACCGAGCAGACCGCGACCTGGGACGTCAGCGCCGTGCTGTCCACGGTCGCCGACACCGCGGGCGACGACCTGCTGGGGCAGATCCTGCTCCAGCTCCCGGTCGGCTACGACCTTCTCTTCGGCCGCCCCCAGTCCACCTGACCACCGGTGCCGTACACCGGCACCCACCCGACCCTGGCTTGACGAAAGGCATGCACCGCAGTGATCACCGACGTGCGCGTACCGCTTGAGCATCAGCAGCCGTACTCGACGGCGTATGAGCAGATGCTGGAGAAGGTTCGCTACGAAGGCGCCTACCCCACCCGCGAGCGAGCTGAGGAAGCCGTCCGCGTCGTCCTTTCGGGGCTGGGACGCCAGCTGACCGGCGACGAACGCGTCGACCTGGCCGCTTGCCTGCCCCGGGAGGCCGCACGCGTCCTGACCGCACAGATTCCCGACCCCCAGCCGCTGACCGGCTGGGCCTTCGTCAAGGACCTCGCCGCCCGCTCCGGCGCCTCCCTGGCCACCACCCGCTGGGACACCGGCTCCGTCTTCGCCGCTGTCACCGCCCACGTCGGCCCCGATCTCGTCACCCGCATCCTCCACCAGTTCCCCACCGGCTGGGCCCTGCTGTTCGGCCGAGCCGAACTCAACCCGGCCGCGTAAAAGCAGGCACCCGGCACCCGGCACCCGGAGCCGCGACATGAGCCGCTCCGGGCCGGCGCTTGGTGAAGTCCCCCGATCCGCGCGATCGGGGGACTTCCGCCGTTGCTGGTCACCATCCCGGCCCGTCGGCCGCTCCGTCGCCCCCGGACGAGCCGGGCCCCTGATGCGCGAGCCCAGAGAAGATCGCTCACTGCCGCCCAACCGACGTGTAACTGTGCGTGGCGACCGGCACGGACCGTGATTCTCATTGGGTGCGGCTCCTCTTCGGGGAAGGTCGTTGATCACGCCCCGAGTTGGTAGTCGTGCTGGTCGGGGTAGGTGCGCTGGTGTTCGCAGGTGTGGTGGTAGGCGAGGTAGGAGTCGAGGTCGCCGTTGGCGTGGACGGCTCGGAGTTCGAGGACGGCCTCGGCGTCGGCGAGGCCCCAGCGGGGCGCCGGTGATGTCGAGACGATCACCGATGAGGTGCCGGCAGGCACCTTCGACTGAGCCTGTGGCAATGGGCCAGCCCGATCCGAGCGCGGTGTCGTAGTGGAGTTCGTCGAGGTGACCGGTGAGGTAGTTGACGCTGGTGGTGACAGTGTCACGCTTCGGGCCGGTGAGGTGATCGGTATCAGCCTGGGCCGTCATTCCCTCGGCGACGCGGGCGGCGTGTCCGTGCAGGATCGCGGTGAGTTTCTCGGCCGTGAATGCCTCGGCTGCCTCGCTCCCCACGGGATGGAAGGCATGGGCGGCGGCCCACAGATATTCGGCGACGTGGACGAAGTCGATCAGGATGTTGGTCCTGATGTGCCGGCGGGCGGCTTCTGCCCGGATCAGGTCGAGTTGATGGCGGACTCCGTCGACGAGGACCAGCCAGGGCCGGTGATGCCCGAGGTCGCGGTCGCCTGCCTGGGTGAATGCTTCGGCGATCACGTCGTCGGGGTCGTGGATCAATGAGGCGGTGCACCACCGGTTCACGGCTTGGGGACCAGGGCTGACCTCGCGTCGGCTGCTGCGGCCGCCGGGCGGATGGACGATGTCGTGGGGACGCCGCTTCACGGGGCGGGTGTCATGGACGGTGGCGATCGTCGCCGTTCTCTTCCGGTTGGGCTTCTCGCCCGGTGCGAGCCGCGCCTGGCGGCCCTGCTGCTTCTTTCGGACCGCGGCCCGGCGGGTGGCCTCGCGCAGGGCTTCGGGCCTCGTCACCACGCCTTTGGCCGTCGACCTGGATGACCAGGGGCATGCCGGCCGTGCACGGCGAAGCGATCTTGTGGTGGTAGAAGACACCTCAGGGATGACAGCACGCCGTCCACATCCAAATCAGCGAAACCCCAGCTCAACCATTCCTGAAGAGGATCCGCACCCTTCCTGCGGTGGTGCATGGACAGCCGTCGGATGCCGCGGTTGATCATCCCGAACCGCCCGACCATCAACCCCCACCCAATGGGCCAGCACCAACGGGTCGCCGCCTGTCTGGTCCTGCTGTTCGCCCAGCCGGTCAGTCGGATCGTCCGCATGACAGTCGATGACGTCCTCCGCGACGGCCAGCACGTCGCACTCCGGCTCGGCGACCCCCCTACCCCGGTGCCTGAACCCCTGGTCGACCTCCTGCTCAACTACCTCCAGGCCCTGCCCGCCAGCACCCCCGCCATCAACCAGAACTCGCCCTGGCTCTTCCCCGGCCACCGCGCGAGCCAGCCCATGAACCCCGCCACCCTGCGCGACGGACTCCGTGAACTCGGCATCCGGCTGAGAAGGGCCGGACCCCCGCCATCCGCCAGCTCGTCCTTCAGGCCCCCGCCCCCGTCATCGCCCAGGCACTCGGTACCACGACAAGAGCACCACCCGCATCGCCGCCGAAGCCGGAGCCCCCTGGAAAAGCTACGCTCCGGGCGATCACACCGGCTGACAGGCACCGTGGCACGAGATCGTTTGAGGCCGACGGAGCACTCAGCTGTCGGCCAGAGCCATGAGGAACTGAGTCTCTGCGTCGTCCCGTCCCGCACACATTCTGGGGACCGCGATGAGGGCGGCCAGGGCTCGGCACCAACCCATCACACGACGAGGAGACATGCCAGGAACCAGCGCCGCCAGCTCCTCGACCCTCTGCTCCAACACGGCTGGATCTGCAACTCCTTCAAGCACCCAGTCCACAGCGTCGAAGTCCGGGTCGCCCCACGTCGGCCTCGGATCAATCGCCACCATGCGGGCTCCCGGACCAGACAGCACGTTGGCCGGGTGGAGATCACCATGCACGAGTCCCACAGACCCAGTGCCTGCAAGTTCCAGGGCTGCCGCTCGTGCCAGCCGAAGCACCTTCGAGGCAGCCGGATCGTTCACGTCGTGCGCTGCCAGCCTGCGGTCGGTCAAGTCGAACACGAAGTCGACGCGGTGGGAGAGAAGCCGCAGTACCGAGTGCTCACCCGGCGAGGGAGCAGGGTCCCGCAGGTCCCGCAGCAGCGCCGCGACCTCGGCCAGATTCCACGCACGCTGGCTCACCTGCACTCCCGGCTCCACGTCCTCCAGAAGCAGGGCCCCGGCGGTCAGATCTTGTGCCAGCAGCGTGACAACCGACGGCGTCTTCGCCCAGGCCCGCAGAGCTTCGGCTTCCTCCCGGGCAATCCGGGGCTCCGGCGTCAGTTTCAGCCATGCCGAGGTGCCGGTGTCCCGCTTGAAGCAGCGGAACACCCGTGAGGTGCCTCCTCCGCCTGCCGCGACAGGCTCCAGACTCCAGCGGGCAGCGAGTTCGTCCACGAGAGTCGGCAACTCATCACACCAGGCCAGCACCTCAGCTCCGAACCGAACGACGAGCCGGTCCCGGACCTCCGGTGCGACGCGGACCAGCTCTCTCAACTTGTCCCCCGCAGGTGATGGATGCAGTTCTCGCGCATCCTAAGACCACGGTCCAATCACGTCCCACAACATTTCAACCGTCACAGAGCATGAACGGTGGTCTTGTCGAACCCACCCAACACAGCACTCAGGATTATCGACGGTTATCAATCCCAAGGCCGTTGAGTCCCGTAAGTTCACGCACACTGAAGGGTTACCGGCGGGAACTCAAGGGTCCGTCGTCGTGCTCTGCGGAGTTGCTTACGTGGGTTCGTGGCCAACTCGCGACCTTGCCGTTCCTGGTCCCCTGGACCGGCAAGACGCCGAGCGGCCCGCACCCACGTACGCGCAGGTGCAGGCCCTCGTCGACGGGCCCGGCGTCACTTGCCGGGAGTGAGCTTGTCGAAGTCGGGGGCGTAGACGGTCATCCAGTGCGGGTTCAGCCTGTAGTAGACGACCTCGCGGTTCCAGTCGAAGGCGTCGTCGCCGTAGAAGTCCGTCAAGTAGGCGAGGAGGTCCTGCCAGTCGGCCGTGGTCTCGGCGTCCTCGGGGTTCAGCTCCTCCACCGTGCCGTGGGTGAACACGCCGAGGTCCTCGCCGCGCATGTGCGCGACGCTGGCGGCCGGACGGGCCGCGAGATGACGGGCCTTGGCGGCGTTGCGCGCCGTGCCGAAGTGCCACCGGCCGTGCAGGAAGTGCCCGTCGGCGCCGCTGATCCGCGGTTCGCCCTTTGCGGTCACCGTGGAGAGGGCGAGCGTGCACATGCCGGTGAGGACCCCGGTGAGCTGCGCCGCCGTGATGGTGCGGCCCTCGACGATCGAGCGGAGGTGTGCGGTCGAGCCGGAGAGCGAGGAGTCGAGGAGGGACTGGAGCTTGTTGAGTTCTTCCAGGGTTTCGCGCATACGTCCATCGTCGGCCGCAAACCCGACACCCTCTGTCGTCATTGATGAAGCAGCGGTGAGGTTGCTCCGCGCGGGTTGCGCTCGGTGCTGCGTGGATGGCAACAGGTGGGGGGCCTTCCCCCGTGATGGTGGACACGCTTCGTTGATCACGCGGCGAGCGTGAGCTTAGCCGCGTGGTGTCGACGTTCGTATTCGTTGGGGCTGAGGTGGCCGTTGGCGGAGTGCCGGCGGCGTGTGTTGGAGCGGACCAGCCAGGCAAATACCGTCCTTCTGCAAGTGGCGGCGTCGCCGTAGTCACGGGCGCCCTGGAGGGTCTCGCGTTTCAAGGACGCGTGGAAGCTCTCGCAGGCCGCGTTGTCCGCGCTGGTGCCGACCGCTCCCATCGACCGGGTCACGCCGAGCTGGTCGCAGAGACCGGCGAAGGCCCGCGAGCCGTACTGGGCTTCGTGGTCGGAGTGGAACACGGCGCCGTCCGGGCCGCCGCGGGCCGAGGCCGCCATCTGCAGTGCGTCGGCGACCAGACCGGTGCGCATGTGGTCGGCGATGGACCGGCCGACGACCTTGCGGCTGAAGCAGTCCAGCACGGTCGCGAGATCGAGGAACTTCCCGCCTGGGAGCAGGAGGTAATGGATGTCGCCCATGTACTTCCGCCCCGGCTCGGCGGCGGTGAAGTCCCGCTGGAACAGGTCCGGCACCGGTGAGGCCGCCGGGTCCGGGACGGTGGTGCGGACGCTTCTGCGCGGGCGGATGCCGGTGATGGAAAAGGTCCGCATGACGCGGGCGACCCGCTTCTCGTTGACCCGCAGGCCCTGCGCGCGGAGTTCGGCGGTCACCCGCGGGGAGCCGTAGGCACCGCCGGACTCGCCGTGGACTGTGCGGATCCGCTCGGCCAGAAGCCGGTCCTCACGCTGCCGTGCCGCCCGTGCCTTCCTGCCGGAGAGCCACTTGTAGTAGCTGGACCGGTTCACGTCCAAGACCTCGCACAGCCGCTTCACGCCGTAGGCGCCCCGGTGGTCGGCGACGAACTGGAGGCGGCTCAGGAGCCGTGATTCAACTACTGCGTGAGTTGATCTCGTTGTCGTGCTCTTCGAGCACTCGCTTCAAGGCTTCGAGTGTGCGGGGAGGGTGGGTCCGGCGGAAGATGAGGATCCTGGCGAGCTCGGGCCCAGCGAATGCCAGCATCGGCTTGGACCTTCCGGCGTGGTAGCTCAGCACGTTGGTGTAGTTCCACTCGCCGTGGAACGCATCGCGCTCGACCCGTCGCTCGACGCCAGCGGCGCAGGGACTCCACCGCGAAGGCGGCGGTGTTGCGGTCGGTGCCCACATTCACCCAGCCGCTGTCGCGTCCAGTGTGCGGCGGTGCCGGTCGACCGCCGTGCGCACGTCCAGGGCCATCGCCAACAGCTCCGCTCGGCCGGGCGCACCGTCCAGGGTCACGTCGATCGCGGTGCGCACGGTGGTGAGCGGGGTGCGCAGTTCGTGTGCGGCGTTGGCGGTGAACAGGCGCTGACTCTCCAGCGCGCGATCCCGTTCGGCGATGCCCCGGCCGATGCGGTCGAGCATGCCGTTGACGGTCTCGGCCAGGACTGCGAGTTCGTCCCGCGCCGCACTCACCGGCATCCGGTCGGAGAGGTTCTCCGCCGACAGCCGCCGGGCGGTGGTGGTGAACACGCGGACCGGCCGCAGGACCCGGCCGGCCACCAGCCGGCCGAGCACGGCGGCCAGCAGGGTCACGACGAACAGTGCGATGCCCTCCTGGCGCACCAGCGTGGTCAGAGCCGCGTCACGTACCTGACTCGCCAGCTCCGACGAGTCCACCGGCGGGAGGGGACCGTCGGCACCCGGTCCGGCACGGCGCAGCACGATCCTGTGCTCGGCGAGGTTGCGGCGGGTCAGCAGGTAGGTGAGCAGGCTGAGCAGCACACCGCTGACCAGCACCAGCACGGTGTGGAGCAGGGTGAGCCGGGTGCGCGCGGTCAGGCGGACGGCCGGCACCACGTCACGCCCGCAGCCGGTAGCCCATGCCGGTCACGGTCTCGACCAGCGGCGGGTCACCGAGTTTGCGGCGCAGTGTGCCCACGGTGATCCGGACCGCGTTGGTGAACGGATCCGTGTGCTCGTCCCACACCTTCTCCAGCAGGGTCTCCGCGCTGACCACCGCTCCGTCGGCCGACAGCAGCCGCGTCAGCACCCCGAACTCCTTCGGTGTCAGGGCCAGCGGCACACCGCCGCGCTCGGCGGTGCGCCTCGCCGGATCGAGGACCACGTCCGCGGCGGTGAGCACCGGCGGCCGAGCGGGGGTGCTACGCCGGGCCAACGCGTGCACGCGCGCCACCAGTTCGGAGAACGCGAACGGTTTGCCCAGGTAGTCGTCGGCGCCCAGCAGCAGCCCGTCGACCCGGTCCTCGACCGTGTCATAGGCGGTCAGCATCAGGATGCGCACCGTTCCTCGCGCCGCCAGCCGTCGGCACACCGTGTCGCCGTGCACCACGGGGAGACCGCGGTCCAGCACCACGACGTCGTAGGCGTTGAGTTCGCTCTTCTCCAGGGCCGCCCCGCCGTCCGGGGCGTGGTCGACGGCGAAACCGTGCTTGCGCAGTCCGGTCACCATGTAGCCGGCCAGCGGCTGTTCGTCCTCCGCCAACAGCACTCTCATGCGCCGATTATCGCGACGACGACCTATGGCGCGCATATGGACGGACGATCGGCCGGCCGTACCGGCGGCCCGGTAAATCTTCGGTGCGCACATCGCGGTGCACACCTTGCACGCGTCGCAGGCGCTCCGACCTCCCGACGACGAAAGGCAATGACCCATGACGACCCGCCCCTCCCGACGCACCATGATCGGTCTGCTCGGTACGGCCTCGGCGTGCGGGCTCGTGCCCGGCCTCGCCGTCCCGGCCGCGGCCGGCGACGGATCCGGGCCGGTGCCCCCGGGCCTCGCGCCCGGCGGCGAACTCGACCAGTACGTCGCCGACGCGGCGGCACAGGACGAGTTCTCCGGTTCGCTGCTGCTGACCCACCGGGGCCGGACGGTGCTGGCCCGCTCGTACGGCATGGCCGACCGGGGACGTGCCGTCCCCAACGGTCCGGACACCCTCTTCGCGCTGGCCTCGGTGACGAAGCTGTTCACCGCGGTGGCCGTGGCGCAACTGGCCCAGCTGGGCAAGATCGCCTACGGCGCCACGCTGGGCAGCTACCTGGACGGTTTCCCCGCCTCCGTCGCGGACCACGTGAGCGTGCACCACCTGCTCACCCACACCTCGGGACTCGGTGACTTCCACGCACTGCCCGGCTACGAGGCCGCCGCGGCCGGCTGGACCACCCCCGAGCAGACCATGCGGGGCATCACGGACCTCGTACGGCGTTCGGAGCCGCGCTCCGCCCCCGGCACCGAGTGGCTCTACAGCAACTCCGGCTACCACCTGCTCGGCGCGGTCGTGGAGGAGGTGACCGGAGTGTCGTACTACGACTACGTGCGGCGGCACGTCTTCGCCGCGGCGGGGATGACCCGTACCCGCTTCCTTACCCGACCCGAGTGGGAGGCGGGCCGGAACATCGCGCACCCCTACCATCGGGACGCCCAGGGCCGGTGGACCGACGCGGTCGCGCAGGCTCGGTACGTCGTCGGTGACGCGGCTGGTGACGCGTTCACCACCTGTGCCGACCTCGACCGCTTCGGACGCCATCTGTGGCGGCACCGGCTTCTCGAACCGGGCACGACGGCGCTGTTGTTGAGCGGGAAGATTCCCCTGGTCCAGGCCGCGACGGTGCCGGGTGACGGCACCGGTGTCCCCGCACGGCCCGACTACCAGTGCTACGGCCCGATCGGGTCACTCGTCGCCGGCCGGTGGTCCTTCCAGCACGGCGGCGGCAGCACTCTGGGCGTCTCCACGGCGATCGAAATGTACCCGGAGTCCGACTGGAATGCCGTGATCCTCTCCAACTACGAAGGAACCGTGGTGCAGTCGATCTCGAACCTCATCCGGAAGCTGATCACCGCTGGCTGACAGGAACGCCGGAAGTCGCCCCGTCAGGATACGCTTCGCCGAAGGCGCGCCCACGTTTCAGCAGTTCCCGTCGCGGCGGTCACGACGTGCCCGGACATGTGCTGCTCGTCGGCGTTCACCGCATTCCTTCGAGCCGTTGTCTGAGGGGCACGCTGTCGCCGGTCGGACGGACGGAAGCGTCACAGGGACGCTTTTGACGAGGCGGCTCCGGACTCTTACTGATCGTTTCAGAATGGCTGCTGTGCCGGTCGCCGCCTCACGACAGGCGGGGTCCTTCTCCGAGTAGTTCTGCGACCCGCTGGGCGGCCCCGTCCGGTGGTAGCTCGGCCGGCCAGCGAGGTCGTATGGCACCGTCATGGACTGGCTTCTCATCGCGATCCAGTGGGATGAACCGCCATTCGCGGCCGTGCCGCCAGATAACGACCACTCCGTGAGGCCACGCAGGAAGGCTGGTGGTCCACCAGAAGGCTGTCCCACGAGCTTCCTCGTGGCGCTCATCAGGGCCGTGACCTGGTGCGACGCAAGCCGCGACGAAAGCGGCATCGGCGGTACGTCGATCCTGCCGGAACAAAGCCACTGAGCGCGTCGCGCCGCTGCTGCCACCCGTTCCCGAGCGTCGTCTTCGCCACCTGGACGTCTGCGCGTCCCGGACCGGATAGCGCTCGTAGGTGTGTTGTACGTGCTGCGGACCGGCGTTGCCTGGCGCGACATGCCAGCACAGACCGTGGGCTGCTCCGGAGTCACGGCATGGCGCAGGCTGCGGGATTGAGAGGTGTGCAAGCTGAGGTCGCGGTTCACGGGTCTGGCGTGCGTGGGCATCGGGATGCTCGTGCTGGTCGCTGGCGGGTGACTTTGGTGAGAATCGTCGGTCAGCGGGCGACTTCGCGGTTCGTGAGGACCAGCAGGGCTTGGACCAGGGCGGTCGCCCAGGAGGGGTCGATACGTACCTTGCCGAGGATGCGCCAGTTCTTGAGGTGGGCGAAGCCGTGTTCGACGGGCGCCCGAACGACCGCCAGTGCCGTGTTGGACAGCTTCTGGCCTCGTGTCAGAGGCCGGTGCCGGGCGGCCTTGTAGCCGGTGATGACCGCCAGGTCGGCGTCGGGACCGCCGTCGTCAAGGTCGACGAATCCCAGGTCGGCGATGGCTCCGAGCCCGACGTCCCGGAGATTCTGGGTGAGCTTGTCGTGCCGGCAGGCGGTGATCTCCGAGGTGCGCCCGGGGCGGGCCGCCGAGATCCACAGCAGGCGGCCCCGGTCGTCGGTGAGAGCGACCACGAGCAGGACGTGGCATTTGTTCTTGCCGGAGTAGTTCTTCCGGTTTTCCTTCCCGGTTCTGCACCGGGTGCGGATCACCGATCCGTCCAGCAGTACGATGCCGCCGCCCATTCGGGCGATCTTCTTCAGGGCCCGGTCCAGGCGTGGGGCGCGGGCAGCGAGCAGGCCGACGACCTCCCTCACCCATCGCGGCACGGTGGTGCGGTGCACTCCGTTGCCGCCAGCCAGGTCGCCGGGCCGCTGGTCGCAGCACAGCACCGCCAACACGATGCCGGCGATCCAGATCACGTCGCCGCGGGGATGCCGCC
Organism: Streptomyces sp. CRN 30; assembly: GCF_034105845.1. Lineage (NCBI taxonomy): Bacteria > Bacillati > Actinomycetota > Actinomycetes > Kitasatosporales > Streptomycetaceae > Streptomyces > Streptomyces sp. CRN 30. Next base: position 26,728 of record NZ_JAVRHI010000173.1, read on the forward strand.
CGCGCGCACGCCCAGTGTCTGTGCCGCATCCTGCCGGAGGCCCGCCCGGCGGGCCTGCACTTTTCCCAGCTGCGGGCCGCTTGTGAACTCAGCCCTTGCCAGACCCGTTGCGGGCTGGCCATGCTGCGCGATCTCATCAGCGAGCGCGGCCGGCCGCCGCTCATCTACACCCGCCACGACGGCTACCAGTTCACCGCCGACCCGGCGAATCTGGAGGTGTATGAGACGGCGCGGGTGCGGGTGCGGGTGCTGCTGACCGAGGTCCGCCGCCTGGTCACCGGCACCATCGCCCCGCACACGGTCCTGGCCGCGGACGACAAACGGGTGCGTCACATCGCCGTCCAGCTCACCGCGGTCGAGTCCACCCTCGACCTGATCACCTGAAGGAAAAGGAGGGGGGCGATGCGTACGCGCCGCTATCCCTCGGACACGACGGACGCAGAGTGCTCGCTCGTCGAGCCCCTGCTGCCCCCGCCGGCCTGGACCACGGCCCGCGGCGGCCGGCCCGAGAAGCATCCCCGCCGCGCGATCTTCGACGCGGCGGCTGGGACGGCGGCAAAATGATCAACTGCCGCAAGAGACACCTGCTGACCGAGACCCACGGCCTTCCCCTGGACGTGATGGTCACCTCCGCCGCACTCCACGACAGCCAACCCGCGAAAGAACTCCTACAGCGCGCCCGACGACGCCACCCCGAACTCGCCATCACCTGGGCGGACTCCGCCTACCTCGGCCCCTTCACCGACTGGGCCAGGACCGAACTGCAGCTCACCGTCCACACCATGAGCCGGCCCACCGGCGCCCACGGCTTCGTCGTCCTGCCGCGCCGCTGGGTCGTGGAACGGTCGTGGGCATGGATCATGCACGCCCGACGCCTGGTCAGAGACCACGAACGGCTGCCCGAAAGCGCCGAGGCCATGCTCAACCTCGCGGCGATCCGGCTGATGCCCCGGCGCCTCACCCGTCCTGCTGTTCATCCGACCGCTGCCGGGTCCCGGCCTGGCAGTGTGATGCAGGCAGCCTGAACCAATGCGATGGCGCGAACAAGTCTGGACATCTCCGCGCGCACTGCCCACAATCCGGATATTTCTTGGCTACACGTGGGCCACGAAGCGAGCGTCCCTTCATCACAGGAGGCAGGGCACGATGGCATGGAACGTGAAACTCACGGCAAGCGACAGTGACGACAAACCCCTCAGCGGCATCAGCATCCGGGCGCCGAAAGCCGGCCTTTGGCGTCCACCGCCGACGCCGGCACCGCGACCGTGACATTCGAGGTGGATAGCGGCCGAAGCAACGCCCTGTACGTCTCCCCTTACCGGTTCAGTCTCGACGTCCAGGACGGCACCGGCCGCATCACCCTGTACGACAAGAACATCTACGAACGGCTCATGTCCAAGCTCCCGCTGGTCGGCGGACCCGTGAACCGCTGGCGCCTGCACTACGACATCACCGACGCCGCCAGCGGCAATCCGGTCACCAGCATTCCCGCAATCGACCCGCTGACCGGCACCACCCTCGCCTCCAATCCCAGCGTCACCGTCGAAAACCCGCTCAACTCCGTGCCCGGTGTGGTCGTGGGAATCTTCGAGACACTGCCCGAAGTGATCATCGACATCTACGACTGATCGAGTACCGCTCGCACACAAACAGCACACCGGCACACGCTGCAAAAAGGAAGAAGGATCATAAAGCGACATGTCCTGGGTCGTGAACCTGGTGACCACCCGCGAAAGCGACAAGACGCCCGTCGCCGAAAGTCCCGCAAACGAGTCGGCCCCTATCCCGTCACCTCGAAGGACTGCGAGGATGCCCCGATTCTGGACAAGAACAGCGGTTGTCAGCACTCTCCCCTGCCGACCCGAACGGCGCTCTCCACGCGCGGTCACTGGGACGGGGCCGGGTGTCCGTCGTGGACACGCCCGGCCTCCGAGTGCCGCCTACCGCCGGACGGCGGGTGAGGAGTCCTCCATTCTGACGTCGGAGAACGACTTCAAACCGCAGTTCGTCCAGCCTCGACGCGCCGTGTTCGCGTTCGCGGAAGGCGACACCTTGGTGGACTTCGCCGGCGCCAACAGGATGAAGGTGCACGGCCACACCCTCGTCTGGTTCGAGGCCCTGCCCGCGTGGATGCGCGCCGAGATATGACCGACGGGCAACGCAGGCGCGTCATGGTGGAGCACATACGCGCGGTAGCGGGCCACTTCCGGGGGAAGTTTCACCGACAGGTACGGCTCCACGGCTGACCTGCGGCACTGTCCCCCGAGTCCGGGCAACGCCCTCCCCAGGGACGCGGCGTACGAAGCGAAACCCGCCTACTGGGCACTGCGTGACGTCCTGGACGAGGCTCGCGGGCTCAGCCGGCGGCGACGGCACGCCTGACCACGTAGGGAAGGATGCCGCCGTGGTGGAGGTAGGCCAGTTCCTGGCCGGAGAAGACCCGCAGGCGCAGGGGGACGCTGCGCTCGGTGCCGTCCGGGCGGTGGAGGCGGAGGGTGACCGGGTTGGTCCCGGCCCGCAGGGTTTCCAGGCCGTCGAAGGTGAGGTGGTCCTCGTCGGTGAAGCCGTACGCCGAGGCGCTGTCGCCCTCGTCGAACTCCAGCGGCAGCACGCCCATCCCGATCAGGTTGGAACGGTGGATGCGTTCGTAGGACTCGGCGATGACCGCCCGGACGCCGAGCAGGGCCTGCGCCTTGGCGGCCCAGTCACGGCTGGAGCCGGCGCCGTAGTTGCGGCCCGCGACGATGACGGGGTCGTAACCCGCCGCCCGGTAGGTGGGTGCGGCCTCGTGCACCGGCAGGACCGCCGTGCGGTCCGCGGAGCGGGCCCAGCCGCCGCGGCGGCCGGGGCTGTCGGCCAGCAGCAGGTTGGTGACGGCCGGGTTGGTGAAGGCACCGCGCAGCATGACCTCGTGGTTGCTGCGGCGGGTGGAGTACTGGTTGAGGTCGCGCCGTTCGGTGCCGCGCTCGGTCAGCCAGCGTCCCGCCGGGCTGTCGGCGGGGATGCGCCCGGCCGGGGAGATGTGGTCGGTGGTGACGTCGTCACCCAGCCTGAGCAGGACCTTCGCCCGGCCGGGACCCATCCGGTCACCGGGTTCGGCGCAGAGCCCGGTCAGGTGGGGCGGGCGGCGCACGTACGTGGACTCCGGCCGCCACGGGAAGTGCGTACTGCCCGGGACGTCCAGACGGCGCCAGGCGTCGGTGCCCTCGCGCAGCCGGGCGGCGTTGACGCGGAACATCTCGGGGCGGACGTGAGCGGCGATGCGGGCGGCGACCTCCTCGTCCGAGGGCCACAGGTCCCGGAGGTACACGGGGCGGCCGTCGGGAGCGGTGCCCAGCGGCTCCTTCTCGAAGTCGTGGAGGATCGAGCCGGCCAGCGCGTAGGCGAGGACCAGCGGCGGCGAGGCCAGGTAGGACATCGGGGTACGGGGGTTGACGCGTCCGGCGAAGTTGCGGTTGCCGGACAGGACGGCGACCGGCACCGTCGCCTCCCGCTCCGCCAGGTGTTCCATCGCCGGGTGCAGCGGGCCGGAGTTGCCGATACAGGTCATGCAGCCGAAACCGACGATGTGGAAGCCGGTCTTCTCCAGCGAGGGAAGCAGCCCGGAGGCGGCGAGGTAGTCCTCGACGACGCGCGAGCCCGGCGACAGTGAGGTCTTGACCCAGGGTTTCGCGGTCAGCCCGGCCCGCACGGCGCGTTCGGCGAGCAGGCCGGCCTGGACCATCAGCGCGGGGTTGGCCGTGTTGGTGCAGCTGGTGATGGCGGCGATGGCCACCGGCCCGTCGGGCAGCGGCTCGCCGAAGGCGCACTCCTCCGGCTCCGTCCCGCGCGTCGTGCGGGGCGCGGCCTCGCGGTACGAATCCGCTACCCGGGAGAGCGACAGCCGCTGCTGGGGCAGGTTCGGCCCAGCCATGCTGGGTTCCACAGCGGCCAGATCCAGGTCGATGACCTGGTCGTAGCGCGGCTCGGGACGGTCCTCGGTGCGCTTGAGGCCCTGCGCCGTGAGGTAGGCGTCGACCAGCCGGACGTGTTCCTCCTCCCGACCGCTGAGCCGCAGGTAGCCGGCGGTCTCGTCGTCGTAGGGAAAGTAGACGCAGGTGGCGCCGTACTCGGGGGCCATGTTGGAGACGGCGGCGCGCTCTGCCCAGCCGAGGGTCGCCACGCCGGTGCCGCAGAACTCGACGAACGTGTCGACGACGCCCCGGGCGCGCAGCAGCTCGGTCAGGGTGAGGGCCAGGTCGGTGGCACCGACGCCCGGACGCAGTCGGCCGGTGAGGCGAACGCCCACCACCTGCGGGTACTGGATGGTGACGGGTTCGCCCAGCATGGCCGCCTGCCCTTCCAGTCCGCCGACGCCCCAGCCGACCACCCCGAGCGCGTTGATCATCGGGGTGTGGCTGTCGGTGGCGACCAGCACGTCCGGGTGGAGCAGCGGCGGCTCACCGTCCTCGGCGGAACCAGCGTCGACCCAGACCACGCGGGCCAGTGCCTCCATGTTGACCTGGTGGATGATGCCGGTACCGGGCGGGACGACCTGGAAGTCGCGCACGCTGCGCTCGGCCCACTTGACCATCTCGTAGCGTTCGCCGTTGCGGCGGAAGTCGACCAGCAGGTTGCGTTCGACCGCGTCCGGCCTGCCGTACTCCTCGACGATCACGGAGTGGTCGACGGTCAGGTCGACGGGTATGGACGGCTGCAACCGCTCCGGGTCGCCGCCCAGTTCCGCCACGCTGTCCCGCATGGCCGCGAAGTCGGCCAGCGCGGGCAGGCAGGTGGTGTCGTGCAGCATGATGCGGTTCGGGCGGACCGGGACCTCGCACTCACCCCGGCCGGCCCGGATCCGGTCGAGCAGGTCCGGCAGCGCGTCCGGGGAGCGTCTGGCGACGTTCTCGAGCAGGATCCGCACCGAGTACGGGACGCGGTCCAGTCCGCCGCCGGGCAGCAGCCCGTCCAGCGGTCGGTAGCGGTAAGGGCGCCCGTCGACGGCGAGCACGGCAGTGGTGCGGTCAGCGTTCATGGTCCCCTGCTGTTCGCGGTTGCTTCGCATGGCGGAGGAGTACGAAATGTGGCCTCCGGGCCTGGGCGTCCAGCGACGCCATCCTCATATTGTCTCAAGCTGCGTTTTGATACAAGTGAATGGGTGGGCCGGGACCGGCCGATGAGACATGGGGAACGTACGACGTCACGGGTCAGGAGTCCGAGTCCTGCCCGCCATCAGGGAGCACCTGTCTTCAGGAAGCACCTGTCTTCAGGAAGCACCCACCTTCAGGAAGCACCCGTCTTCAGGGAGCGCACCTTGTCGAGATGTGTGCGCAGGAACTCCGACGCCTTGTGGAAGTCGCCGCCCTCGACGAGGTCGAGGAGGTGCAGGTGTTCGCGTGCCTGACGGGCCAGCCTCGACCGGTCGAGCTGGTGGCGGTACTCGATGAGACGCCGCAGCCGGTTCTGCCGGCGGACCGCGTCCAGCAGGAACTGGTTGCCGGAGCAGCCCACCAGCATCTCGTGGAACGAGGCGTTGACCTGGAACAGCTCGGCGCGCGGCAGCAGCAGGATGTCGCCGCGCAGCAGCGCCTCCTGCTGTGCGCGGTGGCGCGCGAACGCCGCCGGGTCCGCGGCGTACCCCTGCTCCAGCAGGGCCGCGGGTTCGATGATCATGCGGAAGCGGTAGCTCTGGTCGTGCGCCTCGACGGTGGCCATCACATGCTGGAACTCCCAGCCGCGCCCGCCGACCTTGCGGCGCACGAGGTCCTCGCCTTCCATACGGGCCAGCACGCGGTCCGCCTGACGCGTCGTCAGGCGGTAGCGCCTGCTGATGTCGGCGGCGGTGAACACGCCGCTGAACCGGCCGCCCACGTAGTCGTCGGCGATCTCGAAGTACGCCGCCTGCTCCACGTCCTCCTCGACGCCCAGCTCGGGACCGGACAGAGTCGCCGCGTCGCGGGCGAGGTAGAACCCGCGGTTGGGCACGCGGTCGAGGATGCCGACCTCGGCGAGGAAGAGCATCGCCTTGCGCACCGGAGTACGGGACACCTCCAGCGCGTCCGCCGCCCACTGCTCGGTGATGTGGGCGTTCTCCTTCAGGCCGTTGCGCCGCATCAGGTCCACCAGCCGGCCGGCGATGGGAGTGGTCAGGCTTGGCCGCGACATCAGCCCCTGCTTCTTCGGTAGGACGACAAGGAGGACACTCCATCCTAGAGGTGGCGGGTCGTACAGCGCGGCGCCCGAACCATTGCCGGACCGCTCGACCCATGATTGTATTCCCCGCGTCCCTGATACAAGAGCTGTCTGGAGTACCTCCATGCCCGCCTCGCTCGCCCCCGTTCCGACCGCGGACCTCGTCGACCGGTACGGCCACACGCTGCGCGTCTGCGACGCGCAGCTCACCACCTACGGAGGCGTGCCGGCGTTCGCCGGCCCGGTGCGCACCGTCTCCCTCTTCGACGACAACGCGCTGCTGCACGAACTGCTGCGCACCCCGGGCGACGGCGGCGTCGTGGTCGTGGACGGCGGCGGCTCGCTGCACAGCGCGCTGCTGGGCGACCTGATGGCCACGCGCGCCCGGGACAACGGCTGGGCCGGTCTGGTCATCAACGGCGCGGTGCGCGACAGCGCCGCCCTGGCGGAGATCGAGGTGGGCGTCCAGGCGCTGGGCACCAACCCGCGCAAGAGCGGGAAGGCCGGCCTGGGTGCCGTGGACATCCCCGTCGGCTTCGGCGGGATCGTCTTCCGGCCCGGCGACGTCCTGCACGCCGACCACGACGGAGTCGTCCTGCTGCCGGCCGACTGAACCCCTCGTACCGCGACGCCCGCAGCGCAGCAGCAGCGAGCGGGCGCCGCGCCGCTCCGGCTATTGTCTCAACCGCTCGATTAAGACAACATGTCGGCAGCTTGCACTGAGCCAGACCGTGCCGCAGCACTGTCCCGAGTAACGGCCGCAGCCCGCGTGGACAGCGGAGCGGAGCCGACCACATCGATCCACCAGCCCCACGGGCAGCAGCGGCATCGGACCGACACCGGTCCTGATGCCTCCTCGACGCACACGACAGCGCTGTCGCGCGCCACAAGTGAGGAGAGCCGACATGTCTCTCATCCGTCCCCGGACGAAACCCGTACTCCCGACGCGTCTGCCCCCGCCGTCCCGGCGCGGCGTGCTGCGCGGTGCCGCCGCGCTGACGGCCGTCGCCGCCGGCGGCGCACTCACCGGGTGCACGGGGGCCGAGGCCGAAGCCGCCGCCCCGACGGCTCCCGACCACTACCCCACCGCTTACAAGGAGATCGTCGAGGGTTCCCGCCGCGAGCGGAAGCTGCTCATCTACTCGAACACCTCCCAGACCAACTGGCAGCCCGTCTTCGACGCCTTCACCGCGCACTACCCCTGGCTGTCCGACATCCGCGCCACCAACCTGGGCAACTCCGCCGTCTACGAGCGCTACTACAGCGAAGCCGCCACCGGCGGCTCCCCCGCCGACCTGCTGGTCTCCAACGGCGGACCGCTCTGGGGTGACTACGCCTCCCGCGACATGGCCGCCGCGTACGACTCCCCCGAACGCGATCACCTTCCCGACTGGGCCGAGATGCTGCCCGGAGTGTGGGTGTTCACCACCGATCCGGTGGTCATCCTCTACAACCGCAAGACCCTCGACGAGTCCCAGTACCCCACCGGACTCGCCTCCCTCGCGCGACTCGCGGAGGCACACCCCTCCCGTTTCCGCGGCAAGATCGGCGCCTACGACCCCAGCAACGCCTACGGCTACTGCACCAACCAGGGCTACTCCGGGTCCGTCGACGACGGCTGGGGCACCTTCACCCGGCTGCTGCCGTTCGTCCGGGCGGACCACTCCTCGGGCACCCTCGTGGAGAAGGTCGTCTCCGGCGAGTACGACATCTCCATCAACCTCAGCGGCGGAGTGGCCGTGCCCGCCGCCGAGGGCAGCGCGGGCCTGCTGGGCTGGTCCTACTGCGAGGAGGGCACGGTCGTCGTGCCGCGCGCCGCCTCCATCGTACGAACGGCACCGCACCCCGACGCCGCCCGGCTCTTCCTCGACTTCCTGCTCTCCGCGAAGGGTCAGGCCGCGGTCGCGGCGGGAGGGCTGGCACCGTACCGGCCCGGCGTGGAACAGAACGACATCGACAGTCTGCGGGACATGCAGCGCACGCTCGGCGAGGACCGCGTCCACCTGTACCGCTACGCGAAGGTGCCGCAGGAGACGCAGCACGCCTACCTGGAGCGCTGGGAAAGGGCCATGGGCCAGAGGGCCATGGGCCAGAGGGCCATGGGCTGAGGAACCGCCCGTCACGCCCTGCCCGTCACCACTCCTCCGGAGCCGTCATGACCACCCAGATCCCTCCCGCCCCCGCCCCTTCGCCCTCTTCCTCCCCGCCCGGCCGCGCCCTGCGCGCGGGTGAGCTGGGCACACCCCACTACCGGCGGCTGTTCGGCGCAGGCCGCGAAGTCACCATCCACTGGCTGACGTTCCTCCTCACCGCCGCTCTCGTGCTCGCCCCCGTCGTCCCCATCCTCTACCAGTCGATACGCAACCAGCCGCTGTACGCCGCCGGCGGCGCCTTCACCCTGGGGAATTACGCGCGCCTGTTCACCGAGGCCGGGTTCGGTGGCATCATCCTCACCACCCTGCTGTTCGCCGTCCTGACCACGGCGTTCGCCCTGGCCATCGCCGTCCCCATGGCGGTACTGCTGGAACGCACCAGGTTCCCGGCCGCGCGGGTCATCGGGCAGGTGCTGCGCTGGCCGATCTACATCTCCCCGCTCGTCCTCGCCTTCGGCTGGATCGTCGTCTACGGCCCCGCCGGGTTCCTCACCTCCGCACTGCGCGAAGGTCTCGGCTGGGTGCCGTGGAACCTGTACACGCTGCCCGGCATGGCCTTCGTCGAGGCCGTCGCCCAGGTACCGATCGCCTACCTGTTCTGCGCCAACGCCCTGGCCTCCTCCGACACCTCACTGGAGAACGCGGCCCGCACGGTCGGCGCCGGCCCCTTGCGCATCCTGCGCTCCGTCGTCATACCGATGCTGCGTCCCCCGGTCCTCTACGCCGGGCTGCTGATCTTCGGTACGGCCGTGGAAACGCTGTCCATCCCGCTGATCCTCGGCGAACCGGCCGGCCTCACCATGTTCTCCAGCTTCCTGTACGAGGAGGGCATCGACGCCGTCAACCCGGACTACGGCCTGCTCGGCGCGGCCTCCACCTTCATGCTGCTCACCACCGTCGGCCTGGTGGTCGTCCAGACCCGGCTGCTCAAGCACGCCCAGCGATTCGTGTCCGTGCGCGGCAAGGCCACCCGGTCAGACCTCCTCGACATCGGCCGCTGGAAGTGGGCGGGCTTCGCCTTCGTCGGTGTCTACATCGTGCTGGGTGTGCTGCTGCCCATGGCGGCCCTGATCCTGCGCGCGTTCACCTCGCTGCTCACCCCGCTGGTGAACCCGTTCGAGCTGCTGACCCTGGACAACTTCCGGCTGATCTTCGAGTACGCCCCCTACACCGAGTCGATCACCAACAGCATCACCGTGGCCCTCATCGGCTCCGTCGCCGTCACCCTCTTCGGCACCGTGGTGGTGCTGGTGGCACGCCGCTCCGACTTCCGGCTCGCCCGGCTGCTGGAGACGGCGGCGCAGGCCCCGCACGCGGTGCCCGGACTCATCATCGGCATCGGCTTCTTCTGGGCGTTCGCCTGGATGCCCGGCGGGGACCTGGTCCGCGGCACGATCTTCGCCCTGATCATCGCCTTCGGGCTGCGGGCCCTGCCCTCCGCCTACGGTGCCGTCTCCCCGGCCACCATGCAGCTGGGCAGCGAACTGGACAACGCCGCCCGGGTCGCCGGCGCCGACTGGTGGCGCACGGTCTCCCGCATCCTGATCCGCCTGCTGGTGCCGGCCATGCTCGCCTCGTTCCTGCTCATCTGGACGCAGATGATCCGCGAGTACGCGCCCGCCATGTTCCTCGCCGGAGCCGAGTCGCAGGTGATCGGCACCACCTCCATCGATCTGTGGACCCAGGGTGAGACCGGCTCGGTCGCAGCCCTCGCCACCCTCCAGATCGCCGTCACCGCCCTCGTCGCCGGTCTCGCGGGCCTGCTGCTCAAGGGAAAGAAGGGGAAGAACCATGCCTGAACTGGTCGTCGAGAACATCCGGAAGTCCTTCGGCGGGAACAGTGTCCTTGAGGACATCAGCTTCACCGTGGCCGACGGCGAGTTCTTCACGCTGCTGGGCCCGTCCGGCTGCGGCAAGTCCACCACACTGTCCTGCGTGGCCGGACTCGAACACCCCGACGCCGGCACCATCCGCGTCGGCGACCGTGTCTTCTACGACGGCGATCCGCGCACCACCGTGCCGCCCGAGGGCCGCAACCTGGGCCTGGTCTTCCAGTCGTACGCCCTGTGGCCGCACAGGACCATCGCCGACAACCTGGCTCTCCCCCTGCAACTGCGCAAGGTGCCCAGAGCGGAGCAGCGGCGGCTCATCGACGAGGCACTCGACAAGGTCGACATGCTGCACCTGCGCGACCGTTACCCGCACCAGCTCTCCGGCGGCCAGCAGCAGCGCGTCGCCCTGGCCCGCGGCATCGTCTACGCCCCGGGCGTGCTGCTGCTGGACGAACCGCTGTCCAACCTCGACGCCAAGATGCGCGACCAGGCCCGCCTCTGGCTCAAGTCGTTGCAGCGCGAGGTCGGCATCACCACCGTGTACGTCACACACGACCAGATCGAGGCGATGTCGCTGTCCGACCGCATCGCCGTCTTCATGAACGGCCGCCTCCAGCAGGTGGGCACCCCCACCGAGATCTACGAGACCCCGGCCACCCCGGACGTGGCCGGCTTCATCGGCCGGTGCAACCTCCTCGGCGGGCACGTGGCGGAGACACCGGGCGACGGCGGGAACGTACGTGTGCGGCTGGGCACCTCGGAGCAGTATCTCGACGTGCGGTACGCCGACGTCGTGGAGAAGGGGCAGCCGGCGACGGTCGGCCTGCGCTCGGAACGGATCGCCCTGGCCGACCGCGCGGACCCCACGGCCGACGACGGCGTCAACGTCCTGCGGGCACGGATCACCGAACGCTCCTACACCGGTGCGCGTTTCGAGTACCAGATCCAGCTCGGAGAGCTGACCGTGCAGGCCGAGAGCCCCGTGCGCTACACGGACCAGGAGATCAACCTCGTCGTCCGGCCCGAGGACTGCCTGCTGTACCCCACCACGGCCTGACGGATCCTCGGCGGGCACCGTGAGGATGAGCCGCCGCGATCCCCAGGTCGTAGGCAGGCCCCGGTGTCGCAGGACGGGCGGATCCCGGCAGTGCCGCCGGGAGGTCTCGTGCTGTACGACACCACTCGCCCCTGCACACCCTGCGCCCTGCACCTTTCACCCTCACTTCGAGGGCGGCTTCGTCACTCCCTGTGCTGACGGTCGCCGTGCGCAGGTCGGCGGCCTGGAGCAGCGGCTCGCGCGGTCGTACGAGGCGAACTGAAACCGGATGCCGACTGCGTGGGTGTTTCCCCGGAGACCGTCGCCGTCATGGACGGCCTGCAGTTGCGGTGGGCGCTCTCCCCGGCCTCCTTCGACATGGTGGCCCGGATGCGCGCCCACCTCGACCATGGCGTTCTCAGCCGCTCTGGTGGGCGAGGTCGGCGGCGGTCAGGCCCTCCAGGGCCATGCCGAGCTGGAGGCCCTCGGCCATGCGGCGGCTGATGCGCTGGCGCAGGGTGACGGCGAGGTAGCGGGTGAGCAGCTGGGGCTTGGCGGCCAGGTCCTCGGCGAGCTGCTGGGCGCGGGGCAGGACCTCCTTGAGGGGCAGGACTTCGGCGACGGCGCCCCAGCGCTCGGCCTGCTCGGCGGTGAAGGAGCCCTGGGTCAGGGTGAGGTAGCGGGCGCGGTTGACGCCCAGCGCCTCTTCCCAGGCGATCTGGATGCCGTCGCCGGGGACGATGCCGAAGGTCAGGTGGGGGAAGTCGGAGAAGACGGTGGTGTCGGCGGCGATGACGATGTCGGCGAGCAGGGCGTACTCGCTGTGGACGGAGGCGGGGCCGTTGACGGCGGCGATGACGGGCATCTCCAGGTCGACCAGGCGCTGGAGCACGCGGCGGCCCTCGGCGATGGTGCGGTCCCACTGGGCGGGCTTGGTGATGTCGCCGAGGCTCGCGCCGTCGATGTCGGTCATGAACCGGTCACCGGTGCCGGTCAGCACCAGTGCCCGGTTGCCGCGGTCCTCGCCGATCTCGAACAGGGCGCGGGGGAAGTCGGTGTGCGTGGTGCCGGTGAAGGTGGCCGGCCCGTCGTCGGTGTGGAAGCGCAGCGTGAGCACACCCGAGGCGGTGCGGGTCATCGCGAGGTTCTCGAACGCGGTGAAGTAGGACGGGTTCTGCTCGGACACGAAAGGCTCCCGGGTCAAGTGGTGAGGGGGACGGACGGGCGGTCGTTCCGCCCTGTGTCCCCTACTCAACTCCTGCCCCGGCCGCCTGCACAGTGCCTGGCCAGAGCACTTGCCGAGGGTGGCCATAAGCACCGGTGATGGCATCGGGGCGGGCAGTCGGCCGGACCGCGTCCGCAGCCCGCGGCGCTCCGGTCTCGCGGACCTGCCCGGTGTGTCCCTCGCGCCGCGTGATGCGATGGGCGCATGGAGATCCGAGCAATGCGCGCGTTCGTGGCGGTGGCCGAGGAGGGCGGCCTGTCCGCGGCGGCGCGACGGCTGCACATCAGCCAGCCCGCCCTGTCCCAGACGGTCAGCGCCCTGGAACGCGAATTCGGCACCCTGCTGCTGACCCGCAGCTCCACCGGTGTGCGGCCCACCGAGACCGGCCGGACCCTCCTCGCCGAGGTCCGTGCCGTCCTGGCCCGCTACGACCAGGCGCTGGCCGTCATGACGGCACGCACCGGGGAGAACACGACCACACTGCGGATCGGCATCCCCCTGGAACTCCCCGCCGACCTGCTGTCCAAGGCCCTGCTCGACCTGGCCGCCGCCTGTCCCGGAACACGTGTTCAGGCCCGGCACCTGTCCACCTCCGCACAACTGGCGGAACTACGCGCAGGCGACCTTCACCTGGGTCTGCTGAGGGAACGCCCCCCGGGGCGGGAGTTCGACGCGATGCTGGTCGTCGAGGAACGCCTGGGGGTCCTCCTCGCGGCGGAACGCGCCGCAGAACTGGCCGGCCCCGACGGCATCCGTCTCGACGCCCTGAACGGACTGGACTGGGTGGGCTTCGCCCGCTCCGGCAGCCCCGCCTGGTACGACGAACTCACCGCCGTACTGCGCAGCCACGGCATCGACCCCGGCGCCCCCGTCCCCGAGGGGCAGCCACTGATCGCCGAGGTGAAACTCGCCTCCGTCAGCGCCGGCCACGCCTTCACCCTCGCACCTCCCGGCTGGTCCCAGCCCCTGCCCGACGCCGTCACCTGGTTCCCGCTGGCCGGCCATCCCCTCGTCCGGCGCACCTGGGCCGTATGGCACGCGGGCTCCCACCGCCGCGACCTCGGCCACCTCGTCGCCGCCCTGGACCGTCCCCGCGCCCGGCCCCACCGGCCGCCGCCCAGCAGTGGAAGCGCGGCGCCGCGTTCGCCCGGGACCTGCTGGTCGACGACCGAGCCGCCACCCGCCCGCTGATCACCGGCAGCACCGCCCGGCTGCTGGCCGCCACCGCCCTGACGGTCTTCCCCGACAACGCATCGGCCGACCCTGCCGCCGAGGACAGCCGCGACGCCCACACCATGACCCTGCGCCGGGTCCGCCTCGCCCGCGCCCGCCGCGACCTGCTTCTGGCCGACCCCACCACGCAGACCGTCACGGCCGTCGCCTGCCGGTGGGGTTTCGCCCACCCGGGCCGCTTCGCCGCCGGCTACCGCACCGCGTACGGCGCCCCCCAGCCACACCCTGCGCCGCTGGTGACAGACCTCCACCACGACCACGACCACAGATCCGCGGTCGCGTCAGGCGAGCACGGCCAGAAGCAGGACGCCGAGCAGGGCAACGGCCGCGAGATTCACCTCCGGGGCGTGGGCGGCGATCGGGGCGGTCAGCTGCCGGCCTCGTCGGACAGCCGTTACGGCCGGGGCGTGCCCGCACGTCTGCGGCGGATGCGGTATCGGCCGGTACCGGACAAGTTCGCTGTGCAGGCCGCCGGTACCGCCCGCTTCCGCTTCGCCCAGGGGCCCGCGTATGACCTGC
>NZ_JAVRHI010000174.1:0-6681 GCF_034105845.1 Streptomyces sp. CRN 30
GCGTCGCCGCCGGGCCCGGCGGCCCGCACCGCACCGTCGGACGGGCCGGCCTCCTCGTCGGTATCGCGGGGGGCCGGCCTGGTGTCGTTCCGTGTGTCGGGGTCTGGCCCGGTGCCTCGCCGTGTCGCGGGGTCTGGCCCGGTGCCTCGCCATGTCGCGGGGCCTGCCCGGTGCCTCGCCATGTCGCGGGGCCCGGCTCGGTGCCTCGCCATGTCGCGTGGAGCGGACCGGCGCCTCCCCGTACTGCGGGGCCCGCCCGGTACCTCCCCGTGTCGCGGGGCCGGTCCCGGCACCCCTCCGCGCCACCCGGCCGTTGCCGAACACGGCCAGGCGGCGCGGTGGGGCTCAGACGGCCAGCAGGTCGTCCACCGAGCCGCGGCCCGCCTGTTCCGCCGTGGCCACCGGGCCGTCCTTCGCCGCCGCGTACCGGCCGCTGGTCAGCGCCCACTCGTAGTTGCCGTTGATCCAGTGCTGGATCGCCTCCACCCCCATCCGCGCCCGGTCCCGCTCCTCCGCGTCGAGGCCCAGTTCGTCGCAGACCGCCGGGATGCGGGCCTGGAGGGCGAGGTACTCGTCCAGGCAGGCCGTCGTCATCCGGTACGCCTCCGCGGCCGCCTCCTCCCAGGAGCAGCCCCGCTCCCGGCGCAGGACCGCGATGAGGTTGTGGCCGTCGCCGCGGCGCCGCTCCCGCTCGAAGGACTGGATGTCGTTCATGAACCCGATGGTGTCCGCGGCCAGGTCCCGCATCCGCTCCATCACCGGATGCGCCATCACCCGCTCCGGCACCTCGAAGAGCCGGGCGCGCTCACCCGCGTCGATGCTGTGGTGGATGCCGACCGTCCGGCGGCGGAGCGCGGCGTACTCCTCGACGCCGAGCGTCCCGGCCAGCCCCCGGGCCGCCAGGTCGACCTCCTCGCAGTGCGCCACGAGGAATCTCCCCCAGCTGGCCGCGAACCGCGTCTGCCAAGTCAGGGACATGCCATCCGAGAGGCTGGTCCAGACCTCCGTCCAGGCCAGCGTGATGGGGCAGACCACCTGCGGCGGGGACCCCGCCGGGCGCAGCGGCGTGACGATCAGCTCCCGCGCCACCTCCGCTATCCGCTCCGCGCGGTCCGGCTGCGACGCGTCGAACTGGTCGTCGAAGAGGAAGGCGAGGGAGAACCAGTTCATCAGCCAGACCATGTCCTCCGCGGAGGCGTACGGGTACGTCCGGGCCGCCGCCTCGGGCAGGTCCCAGGACGTGTACTCCGCGAACCCGGCATCGCTGCGCACCAGCCCGCGCTCGCGGACCCAGCGCAGGTGGCGTTCCCTCGCGTACTCCAGATGTTCGCAGACCGGCGTGGAGAAGGGCAGGTCGAAGCGGACGTCCTGAGGCATGTGGTTCCTTTCGGGAGACTGGGCGCAGGTCCCCCTCCTGCGGTGCGGATGGACCATCACCCGGACCGCCCACCTGCTCGAACACGGCATCTCGACGAGAAAGTTGTATCGAGAAGCTATGGCAGGCTGCCCATCCCGTAAATGATCTACGCGGACCCCTGTCCGTGATCTTGGTTACTGCCCCCGCAGACCGAACGGCGTACACTCACCGGCCTTTTCGCGTCCCGCGCCCCCGACTGTTTCGGCCGGGCGGGGATATCCGCCAGGTACAGGGCGGCGGGGCACGACGCCCCGCGCCCCGGACCTTCGGAGGAGAAGATGGCACTGGTGAATGCGGGCGTCGTGGTGCTCGACTGTGCCGAGCCCGAGATGCTCGCGGAGTTCTACAAGGAACTGCTCGGCGCCCAGGAGACGGACGTGGCCGCCAACCGGATAGAGATCAAGGGAGCCGACGGCTTCCGCATGGCGTTCCGACGCGACGTCAACGCCACCCCACCGAGCTGGCCCCGCCCCGAGAACTCCCTCCAGGCCCACCTGGACTTCGTCGTGGACGACCTCGACGAGGCCGAGCGCGGAGTCGTGGGACTCGGCGGACGCCCGCTGGAGACCAAGGACGCCCCCGGTCCGTACGAGGAGCGCAGCTTCTCCGACCCGGCCGGGCACTCCTTCACCCTGCTGCGCAACGCGTCGACGGCGCCCAAACAGGGCTGAAGCCCCGCTTCGGGCGCCGTCGGCGCGTCGGCGCGGACCGGTGTCAGTCCCGGCCCGTGCCCTGGGCCGGCCAGACCCCGGTGGAACGCTCGATGGCCTTGGCGCCCGTCCGGTCCAGGGCGCTGCGCACCGCGGCGAAGATCGCGCCCTGGACCGCGGCGGCCAGCAGGATCTCCCCCCAGCCGCGGTCCGGGTCCAGCGCGTCGGGCGCGTCGTCCTCGTGCCGGATCAGCTTCCACGTCTTCTGGAACGCCATCCCGGCGAGCGCGCCGCCGGCCCAGCCCAGCACGAAGCCGACCGGCTTGTAGGCCAGGGGCAGCTTCTGCTTCTTCTTCTTTCCCACGGTTTCTCCTCGGTCCGTCGCCTTCTCGTCGCTTTCTCGGTCAGACGGTCGCGAACTGACGGTCTGTACTGCGGTCAGGGGCGGCCCCGCGCCGGGACCTCCTCGCCGGGGCGCACCGGTCCGGGCGGGGTGCCGTCCCCGAACGGCCTGCCGCCCAGCTCCTCCCGGTGGTGCGGGGTGAGCCAGCCGGCCAGGTCGGGGCCCAGGGGGACGATGCCGGTCGGATTGACCCCCGTATGCACCTGGTAGTAGTGGCGCTTGATGTGGTCGAAGTCGACGGTGTCGCCGAACCCCGGTGTCTGGAACAGGTCACGGACGTAACCCCAGAGCACCGCGGACTCCGTCAGCTTGTAGCGGTTGCACTTGAAGTGACCGTGATAGACGGCGTCGAAACGGACCAGTGTGGTGAAGAGCCGGATGTCCGCCTCGGTGATTGTGTCGCCGACCAGGTAGCGCTGCCGCTCCAGCCGGGGCACCAGTGACTCCAGCCGCCGGAACACCCCCGCGCACGCCGCCTCGTACTCCTCCTGGCCGGTGGCGAACCCCGCCCGGTAGACACCGTTGTTGACGTCCTGGTAGACCCCCGCCATCACCTCGTCGATCTCGTCCCTGAGCTTCTCCGGGTACAGGTCGGGCGCACCCGCCCGGTGCAGGGCCGTCCACTGGGTGGCCAGGTCCAGGGTGATCTGCTGGAAGTCGTTGGTGACCAGCGCGCCGCTCGCCACGTCCACCAGCGCCGGGACGCTGACCCCGCCCGGATACCCCGTCTCCCGCTTGTCGTACGCCTCGCTCAGGTAGCGGATGCCCAGCACCGGGTCGCGGCCGTCCGGATCGAGGGTGAACCGCCAGCTGCGGTCGTCCTGGACCGGGTCCGCCACGGCCAGCGACAGGGCGTCCTCCAGACCGAGCAGCCGCCGCGAGACCAGGGCCCGGCTCGCCCACGGACAGGCACGGCTCACCACCAGCCGGTAGCGGCCGGCCTCCACCGGCCAGCCGTCCCGGCCGTCGGCGGTGACGCGGTCCGCGAAGTGGCTCCGGGACCGCTTGAACGCCTTGCGGCCGTACGCGCTGTTGCCGCGCTCCTCGCCGTCCTGGCCGGTGCCGCCGCTCATGGCCTCTCCTCCCTGCCCGGGGTGTCGCTCGGTGTCCTGCCGTCCTGCCGGAACGTCCTGCGGGAGTGTCCTGCCGGAGTGTCCTGCTGGACGCGTTCCCAGTTTTCGCCAGTCGGCACGGGCGGACCACCCGCCGGACGGGTGTGTCCCGCCCGGCGTGGGGCATCCGGCCAAGGGTGAGCGGGACATCTTCGGACCACAGGCAGACAGACCGGCAGACAGACCGGCGGCCGGACCGGCCGGACGGACGGCGGCAGACCCAGAAGCACGAGGGGGAGCGGGAGCAAGCGCACGAGCAGCGGGAGACCGGCGGCAAGACCGACCGCGGGACCCGCGTCACCGTGCTGGTGGCGCTCGCCGCCAACCTGGTGATCGCGGTGGCCAAGGCGGTCGGCGGCGTCATAGCCGCCTCACCGGCCCTGCTCTCGGAGGCCGCCCACTCCGTCGCGGACAGCCTCAACGAGGTCTTCCTCCTCGCGGCGCTGCGCCGCAGCCGCCGCCCCGCCGACCGGCGCCACCCCTTCGGCTACGGCAAGGAGCGTTTCTTCTGGTCCCTTCTCGCCGCCGTCGGCATCTTCGTCATGGGCGGCTGCTTCTCCTTCTTCCAGGGCATCGAGGCCCTGACCAAGGGCGCCGAGGAGGAACTCAGCGGCTACGTCGCCGGGTTGATCGTCCTCGGCATCGCGTTCCTCGCCGAGGGCGCGTCGCTGCTGCGGGCCCTGCACCAGGTCCGCGCGCAGGGCGGCAGCCTGCGCGACCCCGCCCTGCGCACGGTGGTCGCCGAGGACGGCACCGCGGTGCTCGGCGTCACGCTGGCCATGATCGGCATGGCGCTGCACATGGTCACCGGCCAGGTGGTGTGGGAGGCGTCCGCCTCGCTCGCCATCGGCGCCCTGCTCGTCTTCGTCGCCTACCGGCTCGGCCGCGAGGCCCGCGACCAGCTCATCGGCGAGGCCGCGGACCCGGAGTCCACCGGCCGTATCCACGCGCTGCTCTGCGCCCAGCCCGAGATCGACAGCGTCGAGGCCCTGTTCACGATGAAGACGGGCCTCGACTCCGCGCTGGTGGCCGCCCGGATCGACCTGATGCCGGGCCTGGACAGCGAACGGGTCGAGGAGGTCGCCGTACGCATCAAGCGGTCGATCGCCCACACCGTCCCCGAGGCGGGGGAGATCTTCCTGGACGTGACCGACCGCCCCGCGCAGGAGGCACGCGAAAGCCCCGCCGCGACGGGGGAACGCGGCGGGGCCTGAGACTCGGGTGCCCGACGGCACCCGGTTCATGCGCGGGCCGGAGAAAATCCCCGGGCGGCGACCGCCCGGCCGGTCTCCCGGCCCGCGCACCGACCGTCCGGCTTCGGCCGAGCGGCTCAGTTCCCGTCGGCGTCGACCGGCTCCAGGACGAAGACGGGGATCTCCCGGTCCGTCTTCTTCTGGTAGTCCGCGTAGGACGGGAAGGCCGCCACGGCACGCTCCCACCACGCGTCCTTCTCCGCGCCGGTGACCTCACGGGCCGTCATGTCCCGCTTCACCGGACCGTCCTGGAGCTCGACCAGCGGATCGGCCTTGACGTTGTGGTACCAGACCGGATGCCGGGGCGCCCCGCCGAGGGAGGCGACCACCGCGTACCGCCCCTCGTGCTCGACGCGCATCAGCGGTGACTTGCGCAGCTTGCCGCTCCGGGCGCCCCGGCTCGTCAGTACGATCACCGGCAGACCGGTGTCCATCAGGGTCGTGCCCTCGGTGCCACCCGAACTCTCGTACAGCTCCACCTGGTCACGCACCCACCGTGTCGGGCTGGGTTCGTACTCGCCCTCAAGAGGCATGGCTTCCGTCCCATCGTCGCGTCCTGCGGCTCACTGTCACCGGGGTACAACACCGCCCGGCACGTCTGTCATCCCTACCGCGCCGCGGCCGCCCGGAACCGCCGCCGGGGTGACGGGCGCGCCCCGTTGAGTAGGGTGCCGGGATGACCGAACCGGACCGGCACCCCTTCCTCTACGTCGTCGTCTGCGCCGCGGGTGTCGCCGCCGGCGTCGGCCGGCTGATCACCGCGGCGCGCGCACGCGGCTGGGAGGTCGGGGTGATCGCCACCCCGACCGCCGCGACGGACGGCTTCTTCGACGTCGCGGCCGCCGAGGAACTGACCGGCCGTCCGATCCGCGCCCGCTCCCGGCGCCCCGGGGAGACCCGCCCGTTCCCGGCGCCGGACGCCGTCGTCGTCGCGCCCGCCACCTTCAACACGGTCAACAAGTGGGCCGCCGGCATCGCCGACACCCTCGCCCTCAGCACCCTGTGCGAGTCGCTCGGCCTCGGCGTGCCGGTCGCCGTGCTGCCCTGCGTGGGGGGCGCGCTGGCCGCCCACCCCGCCTACCGGGAGAGCCTCGACCGGCTGCGTGCGACGGGCGTCCGCTTCGGCGACCCGTACGCAGGTCAGGCGGGGGAGTTCGCCTGGGAGGGCGTGCTGGACCTGGTGGAGGAGGCCGGCCGGGCGGGCCGGTCGGTGGAGTCGCCGTCGCAGCCCACCGTGGGGCCCACCAGCATGCCGCCGGTGAACACCTCCTGACCGCGCGGCAGCCAGAACCCGAGCTTGGAGACGACCGACGAACAGACCGACTTCAGGCGCACGCGGACCCGGACGGTCGTGGGCCGGTCCGGCCGCAGACCGGTGAGCGCGCAGTCCAGGGCGTGCGCGCCCCGGCGGGCCGCCCCGGCCGGGCCCGTCACCGGGCTGACACAGCGGGAGTCGTCCGAGGCCAGCTCCACCCCGGACGCCTCCTCACCGATCAGTCCGAACCGGGCGCTGCCGTCGCCCGCGGGACTGTCCTGGTGGACGGTGTAGGTGAGCGTGGTGGCGGCACCGGGCCGCAGCGTGGTCCGGTCGACCTCGATCCGGTGCGTCGGGGCGGGCTTCGGCGCGTCGAGGGTGAGGGTCGCGCGGACCGTGCCGTGCAGCTCCGCGCCGCCCGGCACGGAACGGGCGTGCACCTCGGCCGTGAACTCGTAGGTCCCCGGGCCCGGATAGGCGGCGTCCGCGCCCGGCAGCGTCCCGGAGGCGACGGTCGCCCCGTCGCGCCGCGCCGTCCACGTGCCCGAGGTCCGGCAGGCCCGCGCGGTGCGGGAACCGGCCGGGCCGCAG
>NZ_JAVRHI010000175.1:0-39538 GCF_034105845.1 Streptomyces sp. CRN 30
GGCTGACGCACGGCACACGGGGGGGAGGGGACGGTCCGCATGCGGACCGTCCCCTCCCCCCCGTGTGCCGTGCGTCAGCCGGGCCGAGTGCCGCCCGGGCGTCGCCCGTCAGGGCGTCACTTCTTGCCCCGGCACATCAGCCACACCACGGCGGCCGCTCCGGCGGCCGTCAGCAGCAGACCGCGGTGGTCCCGGGCCAGCTGCGCGCCCTGGGCCGTCCTGGCCCGCACCGGCTCGGGCGCCTTCTCCTCCCACAGCCGACCGGCCTCGGCCGCCTTCACCCGGGCCTGCTCAGCGGCCTGGGCGGCCTTGTCCCTGACCGGGTCGGGCAGCTTGTCCTGCACCCGGGAGACGACCTCGGTGGCCTTGGTCCGCAGCTCCTCCGCCTTGGCCGCGGTCTGCTCCCGCAGCTCTCCGGCCTTGACGGCGGTCTGTTCCCGCAGTTCCCCGGCCTTGACGGCGGTCTGTTCCCGCAACTCCCCGGCCTTGGCGGCGGCCTGGTCCTTGGCCTCGGTGGCCTTCTCCTGGGCGCGGGCCTTGACGTCGGCCTTGGCCGCGAGCGCCTCGACGGTCCGGCCGAGCCGCTGACGGGTCTGTTCGACCTGCTCCTGCAGTTCCTCGGGGTCGGCGGCGGTCTGCTCGTCGTGAGGAGGCTGGGTCATCGCTGCGCACTCTCCTTGATCGTTGCCACGTCGGTCTTCACGTTCTCGATCGTCTGCCCCGGAGCGGGCGGGGCAGCCCCGGACACCTGCTTCTTTCCGCTGAGCGCCAGCACCGCGGCGATCACGCCCAGGACGGCGGTCACGATGAGAGCCGCCGCCCATACGGGAAGCGCCACGGCCAGCGCGGCGATCGCGGTGGCCACCAGGGCCTCCAGCATCAGGAAGCCGACGAGGCCGGCCCCGCCGAACAGGCCGCCGCCCTTGCCGTAACGCCTGCCCTTCTCCTTCATCTCCGACTGCGCGAGGCGCAGTTCGGCGCGGACCAGCTCCGTCAGCTGCTGCGACGCGCGCTGGACCAGCTCTCCCACCGGCTCCGTACCGGACGCCTGCTGCGCCGGCCCGTGGTGCGGGTGCGTACTCGACACGGCGCTCACCTCCTGTCACTCGCCCCTTGCGGTCCCGGCGGCACCGCAGCACCGTCCGGTGAGCGCGCGGGTACCCCGGACAGGGGAGTTCAGGGCAGGTGTCTTGATCACATGCGGGCTCGCCGACGCCGTCCGCGGGAACCCGACGGGCGCCGCCACCGTTCACGGACGCAACCCGGACCGGTGCGCGGCCGCCGTCCGCCGGCCATCGACCGCCGGGTCGCCGGCCGTCACGACGACTGGCGCACCACCAGTTCCGTCGGCAGCGTCACCTGCCGGCGGTCCGCGCCGTGCCGGGTGATGTCGAGCAGGATGCGGACCATCGTCCGGCCCTGTTCCTCCACCGGCTGACGCACCGTGGTCAGCGGCGGGTCGGTGTGGCGGGCGAGAACGGAGTCCTCGAATCCGACGACGGCGACGTCGTCCGGCACCCGCCGCTTCCGACGGCGCAGTTCGGCCAGGGCGCCGACGGCCATGAGGTCGGAGGCGGCGAAGACGGCGTCCAGGTCCGGCACACGTTCAAGTAGCGAACGCATCGCCCGGCGGCCCCCCTCCTCGGTGAAGTCGCCGGCCTCCACCAGGAGGTCGTCGGCGCGCAGCCCCGCCGCGCGGTGGGCGTCGCGCCAGCCGGCGAGGCGGCCCCGGCCGACGTCCATGTCGAGCGCCCCGGTGATGGTGGCGACGCGGCGGCGCCCCCGGTCCAGCAGGTGGCGGACGGCCGCGGCGGCGCCCCCGGTGTTGTCGGAGTCGACGTGGGGGAGCTGCTCCCGCTCGTCGCGGCGGCCGGCCAGCACGGTGGGCAGCCCCATCTCCTCCAGCATCCCGGGCAGCCGGTCGTGCGCGTGGACCGAGACCAGCAGTACGCCGTCGACCCGGCGGGCCGCCACCGAAGCGGCCAGCTGGTCGCGCTCGAACTGGTCGCGGACCAGCGTCAGCTGCAGCTGGGTGCGGGTCTCGGCGAGCGCGCCGCTCACGCCGCGGATCAGGGCGGCGAAGAACGGTTCGGCGCCGAGCCGGCTCTCGGACTCCGGGATCACCAGGGCCACCGCGTCGGTGCGGCTGGTCACGAGGCCGCGGGCCACGGAGTTGGGGATGTAGTTCAGTTCCTCGATCGCCGCGAGCACCCGTGCGCGGGCGTCGGCGCTGACGAGGTCCGAGCCGTTGATGACGCGGGAGACCGTGGTCCGACCCACCCCGGCGCGGGCTGCGACGGTTTTGATCGTCGGTTGGCCGTTCGCTGTCATGTGCTCCTCCCGGCGGCAACCGCAGCGGCACCGGCCGCGGACGTGACCAGCGGCAATTGTGGCAGACGCCGCGGCGGCGGCAGCACCTCTCCGTAATCACGAAGCGAACGCCGAGTGCCCGGTTAGGCAACGAATCGAACGAATCGTTTTCAAGTCATTGACATAGCCGGGCGCTGGGACGAGTCTTCCAACCGCCGGTGGGAGCGTTCCCACGGGCTCGAGTGGGCACGTTCCCATCCTTTGGTGGTCACGTTCCCACCACCCTTCGTGTCGCCGTAGCCATCGCCCGCCTCGTCACTCCGGTGCGTACAGCGCCGTCGCTTGGAGGAAGACACATGAGCACTTCGCACAGGTCACCGCGCAGGAGAGCGGTCGCGGTCGTCGCGGCAGCCGGCGCGCTCGCGCTCGTCGCCGGCTGTTCAGGCGGTGACGAATCGGTGACGGGCGGCGGCAAGAAGGACGGCAAGGTCACCATCACCATGGGCTTGTACGGGGTGATGGGATTCAAGGAGACGGGCCTCCTGGAGCAGTACGAGAAGGAGAACCCGAACGTCACGATCAAGGCCGAGGTGGCCGGGGACGAGCAGACCTACTACACCGCCCTGCAGACCAGGCTGGCCGGCGGCAAGGGCCTGAAGGACATCCAGGGCATCGAGATCGGCCGGGCCAAGGAGGTCGTCGAGACCCAGGCCGACAAGTTCGCCGACTTCGCGGACGTGGAGGGCACCGACCACTTCCTGCCGTGGAAGCAGTCACAGATCACCACCGAGGACGGCAAGGTGCTGGGCCTCGGCACCGACATCGGCCCGATGGCGGTCTGTTACCGCAAGGACCACTTCGAGAAGGCCGGACTGCCCACCGACCGCGACGAGGTCGCCCAGCTGTGGGAGGGGGACTGGAACAAGTACGTCGAGGTCGGCCGCACCTTCAAGAAGGATTTCAAGGGCGGTGACGTGGCGTACATGGACGCGGCCAGCGGCCTGTTCAACGCCATGGTCTACGGCTACCCCGAGCAGTACTACAACGCCGAGGGCGAACTGATCCACGAGACGAACCCGGCGGTCAAGGAGGCCTGGGGCCTCGCCGCCGACGCCGCCGAGGACGGTCTGTCCGCCAAGCTCCGCCAGTTCCAGCCCGGTTGGGACCCGGGCCTGGCCAACGGCACGTTCGCCACGGCCGTCTGCCCGGCCTGGATGCTCGGCCACATCACCGAGAAGGCGGGCGAGGCGGGCAAGGGCAAGTGGGACGTCGCCAAGGCTCCCAAGGGCGCCAACTGGGGCGGCTCCTTCCTCGGTGTGGTCGAGCAGAGCCCGGTGAAGGAGGAGGCCAAGAAGCTCGTGGCCTGGCTGACGGCTCCGGAGCAGCAGGCGCACATCTTCCAGGGGCAGGGCAGCGTCCCGTCCTCGCAGGAGGCCCTGGACTCCGCCGAGGTGAAGGACTTCACCTCCGAGTACTTCGACGGCGCCCCCATCGGCCAGATCTTCGGAGAGGCCGCCCAGGAGATCCCCGACGGGCAGGTCCTCGGCCGCAAGGACGGCACGATCAAGGACACCTTCTCCCAGGGCCTGGTCCTGATCGAACAGCAGGGCACCCCGCGTGACGAGGCCTGGGACACCACCGTGGAGCGCATCGAGAAGGCGGTCGGCTGACCCGTCGTCCCCGGGGTCCGCGTCGTACCTCCGGCCGCCCGGGCCCGCCCGCACCTCGCGGGCGGGCCCGGGGCCCGGCCCACACCGCGGCTCCCACCAGCTCTTCCCAGCTCCCAGCTCTCAGGAAGGAAGTCCGGTGGCCACCTCCACCACCAAGGCCCAGGCCGGCGAGGGGCGTCGAGGACCGTCCCGCGGGCCGGGCGGCCACGACGCGGGCCGGCGGCGCGGCGCGCTGCTGCACCGGCTGGACATCAAGGGCGCGCCGTACGCGTTCGTCGCACCGTTCTTCGTGGTGTTCGCCGCGTTCAGCTTCTACCCCCTCCTCTACACCTCCTGGATCTCCCTGCACCGGGTGGAACTGGCCACCCTCGACGTCATGGAGTGGGTGGCGCTCGACAACTACGTCGAGCTGTGGAGCGACGCCCGCTTCTGGAACGCGGCGGCGAACACCGTCACGATCGGTGTCATCTCCACGGTGCCGCAGCTGTTGATGGCGCTCGGCCTGGCCCACCTGCTCAACTACCGGATGCGCGGCTCGCTCTTCTTCCGCATCGCCTCGCTCGTCCCCTACGCCACCTCGGTCGGCGCCGCCGCCCTCGTGTTCACGATGCTCTTCGAACGCGACTTCGGCATGATCAACTGGGCGCTCGGCGTGGTCGGCATCGACCCGGTCAACTGGGAGTCCGAGAAGTGGCCCGCCCAGCTCGCCATCTCGACGATCGTCATCTGGCGCTGGACCGGCTACAACGCGCTGCTCTACCTGGCCGCCATGCAGGCCATCCCCGCCGAGCGGTACGAGGCCGCCGCCATCGACGGCGCCTCCCGCTGGAAGCAGTTCACCAACGTCACCGTGCCCGGGATCCGTTCCACCATCGTCTTCACCATCGTGCTCTCCACCATCGGCGCGACCCAGCTGTTCGGCGAACCGCTGATCTTCGGGCAGGGGCCGAACGGTGTGACGGGCGGCGCGGACAACCAGTACCAGACGCTGGGTCTGCTGCTGTACGAGGAGGGCTGGAAGAACTACCAGATGGGCCGCTCGGCGACCGTCGCCTGGGTGATGTTCCTGCTGCTCGTCCTCGTCTTCGTGGCGCAGCGCGCGGTCAAGCACCTGCGCTCCCGTGCCGCCGGCCGCCCCCGTCCGTCCTGACCAGGAGTCCCACATGACCACAGGAAGCCTCCCGGTCCGGACGGACGCGCCGGACCGGACCGCATCGAGGAACACCCCGCCGCGGCAGCCCGCCGCCCGCGTAGGCCGCCGGAGACTGGCCCCGGGCGCCGGCCGCCAGCACCACGCGGGCCCGCTCGCCTACGTCCTGCTCGGGATCATGGCGCTTCTGTCGATCTTCCCGCTGTACTGGACGATGGTGGCGGCCTCCACCGACAACACCCGGGTCAGCCAGACGCCGCCGCCGTTCCTGCCCGGCCCGAACCTTTTCAGCAACCTCGCCCGCGCCTGGGACGAGGCGGCCATGGGCAAGGCCATGCTGAACAGCCTGATCGTGGCCGGGGTCATCGCCCTGTCCACGGTGATGTTCGCGACGCTGGCCGGGTTCGCCTTCGCCAAGCTGCGCTTCTCGGGCCGCAACGTGCTGCTCATGCTGGTGGTCGGCACCATGATGGTGCCGCCGCAGCTCGGCGTCGTACCGCTGTTCATGATGATGTCCGAGCTGGGCTGGACGCAGGAGCTGCCCGCCGTCATCTTCCCCACCCTGGTGAGCGCGGTCGGTGTCTTCTTCATGCGGCAGTACCTGTCGGAGGCGCTGCCGGACGAGCTGGTCGAGGCCGCCCGGGTCGACGGCGCGCACTCGCTGCGTATCTTCTGGAGCATCGTGCTGCCCGTGGCACGCCCCGCGATGGCGGTGCTGTTCATGATCACGTTCGTGCACGCCTGGAACGACTTCTTCTGGCCGTTCGTGGTCCTCGACATGACCAACCCGACGGTCCCCGTCGCCCTCACCGGACTCAGCGCCGGCTACGTCCGCGACCAGTCCCTGATCATGGCGGGCGCGCTGCTCGGCACGCTGCCGCTGCTGGCGATGTTCATCGTCTTCGGCCGCCAGATCGTCAGCGGCATCATGGCGGGCGCGGTCAAGGGCTGACCCGCCGCCGAGCCCGTACACCCGACCCGGACCACCCGGACCACTCGGACCGCCCAGGAAAGGACTCACGTGGTCAGCGCAGCGCAGCCGCAGCCCGCGTCCGCCACGGACGCCTCCCGCACCTTCCCGGCAGGGTTCCTCTGGGGCTCCGCGACCGCCGCCTACCAGATCGAGGGGGCCGCCGCGAAGAACGGCCGCACGCCGTCCATCTGGGACACCTACGCCCGCACCCCGGGCCGGGTCCGCAACGGCGACACCGGTGACATCGCCACCGACCACTACCACCGCCGCCGCGAGGACGTGGCCCTCATGGCCGACCTCGGCATCGGCGCCTACCGCTTCTCCCTCGCCTGGCCCCGGATCCAGCCCACCGGCCGCGGACCCGCCGTGCAGATGGGGCTCGACTTCTACCGGCGTCTCGTCGACGAACTGCTGGACGCGGGCATCCAGCCCGTCGCCACCCTCTACCACTGGGACCTGCCGCAGGAACTGGAGGACGCCGGCGGCTGGCCGGAGCGGGCCACCGCCGAGCGGTTCGCCGCGTACGCGGCCCTGGCCGCCGACGCGCTCGGTGACCGGGTGAAGACCTGGACCACCCTCAACGAACCCTGGTGCAGCGCCTTCCTCGGCTACGGCTCCGGCGTGCACGCCCCCGGCCGTACCGACCCGGTCGCCGCCCTGCGCGCCGCCCACCACCTCAACCTGGCCCACGGCCTGGCCGTCCAGGCCCTGCGCGACCGCATCCCCGCCGACGCCAAGTGCTCGGTGGCCCTCAACGTCCACCACGTGCGCCCGCTCACCGGCAGCGAGGCCGACGGCGACGCGGCCCGCCGCATCGACGCGCTGGCCAACCGGGTGTTCACCGGACCGATGCTGCACGGCGGCTACCCGCAGGACCTCGTCGAGGACACCGCCGCGCTGACCGACTGGTCGTACGTACGGGACGGCGACCTCGCGCTGATCCACCAGCCGCTGGACTTCCTCGGTGTCAACTACTACACGCCCACCCTCGTCTCCGGGGCCGACGGCGACGGTTCCCCCACCTCCTACGGGCACGGCGGCGACCGCACCCCGTGGCCGGCCGCCGACGGGGTCGCCTTCCACCAGTCCCCGGGCGACACCACCGCCATGGGCTGGGCCGTCGACCCGACCGGCCTGTACGACCTGCTGCGGCGCCTGTCGTCGGAGTTCCCGCGACTGCCGCTGGTCATCACGGAGAACGGCGCCGCGTTCGACGACTACGCCGACCCGGCCGGACACGTCAACGACGCCGCCCGCATCGCCTACCTGCGCGGTCACCTGGCCGCCGTGCACCGGGCCATCGAGGACGGGGCGGACGTACGCGGGTACTTCCTGTGGTCGCTGCTGGACAACTTCGAGTGGGCGCACGGTTACAGCAAGCGCTTCGGCCTCGTCTACGTCGACTACCCGACCGGCACGCGCACCCCCAAGGCCAGCGCCCGCTGGTACGCCGAGGTCGCCCGCACCGGCGTCCTGCCCGGCGCCTGACCGGGCCGGTCGTGGCGCCGCGAACACCGCACCGCGGGGCACGAGTTGCTGATTTCTGGATCGCGCCCGCCGCCGATTATGATCTTGGTCATGACCGCGCAGAACTCTGACAAGACGCCCTCCCGCAAGCAGCGACTCCAGGAGAAGCAGCGCCGCCAGCTTTCGGTGGTCGACACCGTGGACAAGGCCGAGGCCAAGGTCCGCAAGGCCGAGGGGGAACTCGCCGTGGCCGTCGCCGAGGCGGTGCAGGTGTTCGGCGGCGCGCAGGCCGCGTCCGAGGAACTCGTGATGCCCCTCGAGGCGATCCGGCGCTTCCTCGACATGGTCGAGGACGAGGAGGACGACGCCGGCCAGGGCACCGACACCGCCGGGCCCGCCGGAGCGGACGAGGCCGAGGAAGCGGAGCCCGTCACCGCCTAGGCGTACGCGGACCGGGCGCGGCGTACGGTCGCACGCGCCCGGCATGACGGCCGGCCCGGTGTCGCCACCGGGCCGGCCGTCATGCCGGTTACACGTGTCGGCTACACGAAACTCCACAGCGCTGCCGTCAGGCCGAAGCCGATGACACCCATCGTGGTGGTCAGGACCGTCCAGGTGCGCAGCCCGCTCGCCACGTCCAGACCGGCCAGCTTGGTGAACATCCAGTAACCCGCGTCGTTGATGTGCGACACGGCGAGCCCTCCCGCGCCCAGGGCCAGGGCGACGAGGGACAGCTGGGCGGTCGACAGGTCGGCGCGCTCCAGCAGCGGGTGCAGGATGCCCGCGGCCGTGATCAGGGCGACGGTCGTCGAACCCTGGGCCGCGCGCAGGGCCAGCGACGTCAGGAAGGCCAGCAGGAGGACCGGGAAACCGGTCCGGTCCAGTACGTCCGCGATCGCGTCGCCGATGCCGCTGGCCACCAGCACCTTGCCGAACACCCCACCCGCGCCCGCCACCAGGATCACCATGGCGACGGAGGGGAGGGCCGAGCCCATCACGTGGGCGATGTGCGCGCGGTCCCAGCCGCGGCGGGCGCCGAGGAGGTACGCGCACAGCGCGACGTCGATGAGCAGGGCGACCATCGGGGCCCCGAGCACGGTCAGCACGGCGCGCGGGACCGAGCCCTCGGCGAGCAGGTTCTCGCCGAGCGTGCCCGCCAGGATCAGCAGGATAGGGGTGACGATCAGGGTGAGGACCATGGCGAAGGACGGCGGGGGAAGGTCCGGTTCGGCCGTCGCCGTCGCCGTCGCCGTCGCCGTCGCCGTGCCCGTGCCCCTGCCCCCGCCCGGAGCGGGTTCCGTCCCGTCCGTGGTGGCGGGGGTGCCGGTGCCGGGGGCGTCGGGGGAGGACCCGCCGCCGTAGACCTCCGCGTACACCGCCGGATCCATCGGGTACTCGCGGCGGGTCATGCGCCGGGAGACCAGGTAGCCGAGGGCGACGACCACCGCGGTGACCGGGATGCCCATGAGCAGGACCAGGCCCTGGTCCGCGCCGATGGCCTCGACGGCGGCGACCGCCCCGGGGTGCGGGGGCAGGAACGAGTGCACCGTGAGCATGGCCGCGCCCATCGGGAGGGCGTAGACCAGGAGCGGCTTGCGGGAGGCGCGGGCGATGCCGTACGCGATCGGCATCAGGATGATGAGGCCGACCTCGACGAAGACCGGGATCCCGATGACGAAACCGGCGACCGTGAGGGCGAGCGGGGTGCGTCTGGACCCGAAGCGGCCGATGAGGGAGTGGGCGAACGCCGTCGCGCCGCCGGAGAGTTCGATGATGCGGCCGATCATCGCGCCGAGGGCGATGATCGTGGCGATGTGGCCCAGGGTGGACCCCATGCCGTCCTCGATGGTGCTCACCAGGTCGGCGGCCGGGATGCCGGCGGCCAGCGCCACGCCGATGGAGACCACGACGAGGGCGACGAACGGCTGGACCCTGGCCCGCAGGATGAGGAGCAGGAGGGCCGCGACACCCGCGGCGGCGATGAGGAGGAGGGTGGTGTGGCTCATCGTCACTCCCCGTCGTGCGGGGTCTTCGGGGAGAGGACGGTGACGACCGAGGAGTCGTCCTGGGCGGCCAGGCCGGCGGCCTCGCCGAGGAGGTAGAGCTGCTGGGCGGCGGAGGCGAGGGGGACGGGCACGTGGGCGTCGCGCGCGATGCCGGTGACGATGCCCATGTCCTTCACGAAGATGTCGAGGCGGGACTTCACCTCGGGGGCGGCGTCGCGCTCGTACGTCTCGACCATGCGGGGACCGCGGTCGGAGAACATGAACGAGCCCGCGGCGCCGTGCCGGAGGCTCTCCACGACGGTGGCCGGGTCGAGGCCGAGACCCCGGGCGAGGGCGAGGGCCTCCGCGGCAGCGGCGATGTGCACACCGGCGAGCAGCTGGTTGATGGCCTTCAGGGACTGGCCGTCACCGGGGTTCGCGCCCACGACGGTGAGCGTGGAGGCCAGCAGGTCCAGGACCGGACGGGCCTGGAGGAGGGCCTCGTCGTCCGCGCCCACGACGATCAGCAGGTCGCCGGCGCCGGCCCGCACCGGGCCGCCGCTGACGGGAGCGTCGACCGTGCGGACCCCCTGCTCCGCGAGCCGGGCGGCCGTGGCGCGGGCGGCGGCCGGGCCGACGGTGCTGGTGAGGACGACCGCGGCGCCGGGGCGGAGGGTATCGGCCACACCGTCCGTGCCGAACAGGGCTGCCTCGACCTGGGCCTGGTCCCGTACGGCGAGGAGGACGACGTCGGCCTCGCGGGCGGCCTCGGCCGGGGTGGACGCCGCGGTGCCGCCGGCGGTGACGAGCTGGGCGAGCCGCTCCTCGGATATGTCGAAGGCGGTGACGGGGAGGTGCGCGGCGAGGTGGGTCGCCATGGGCAGGCCCATGGCGCCCAGGCCGATCACTGCGGTGCGGGGGAGCGAGGACATGAGGGGGCCTTTCAAGGAGTACGAAGCACGAAGTACGGCGTAGGGGGCACCGGGAAGCCGGAATGCCGAAGCGCCGGAGGGAAGTGGTGCCGCGGGCGGCGGGGTCCGTCAGGCGCCGGTGAGCTGGTTGATGACGCGGGAGGCCGCCTCGGCCACCGCGTCCCGGCCCGCCGACCACAGGGCCACCGCGTCCGAGCCCGGGAGGGCGGCGGGCAGCGCGGTGCCGACCGCCTGGAGGTAGGCGCGGCGGAGTTCCGCGTTGACGTTGACCTTGGCGACGCCCCGGGCGAGGGCGGCCCGCAGCTGTTCCGCGGGCAGACCGCTGGCGCCGTGCAGGACCAGGGGGACGGGAACCTCCGCGCGGATGCCGGAGAGGCGCTCCAGGTCCAGGCGGACGGGCTCGGCGGTGAAGCCGTGGACGTTGCCGACCGCCACGGCCAGGGCGTCCACACCCGTCTCGGCCACGAACTCCGCGGCCTGCGCCGGGTCCGTCATCGCGGCCGTGGACGCCGACGCGTTCACCGACACGTCCTCGTCGCCCGCGAGCGCGCCCAGTTCGCCCTCGACCCAGGCACCGTGGTCACGGGCCCGCCGGACCGTCTCCCGGGTGAGGGCGACGTTCTCGGCGAAGGGCAGGTGGGAGCCGTCCACCATGACCGAGGTGTAGCCGGCCTCCAGGCAGGCGGTGATCTCGTCCAGGTCGCGGCTGTGGTCCAGGTGCACGCCGACGGACGCGGTGGACGCCGCCGCCGCGTCGAGGGCCAGTCGCATCAGCGCCTCCCGGCCCGCGTGCTTGAAGGGGCTGGAGCCCGCCTGGATCAGCACCGGGCGGCCGGGGTTCGCCTCGGCCGCCGCGACGATGCCCTGGACCGTCTCCAGGTTGTACACGACGAAGCCGGGCAGCGCGTGGCCGTTGTCGTACGCCTTGGTCAGGGCCTTGAGGCCCGCGGGTCCTGTCTGCAGCATCAGGCCGCGCTCCTCAGCAGGGTCAGGGCGTCGGACAGGGCGTCCTCGTCGCCGACGTTGCCGGCGAACACGATGTAGGGGACACCGGTGGCCGGGCCGTCCGTGGGCTGCCACAGCGACACGATGCCGGGCAGCAGGGTGCCGCGCGCCCAGGCGCGGCGGATCCGGAGCCCGTGGGTCGCGGTGTCGCTGGAGGTGATGCCGCCCTTGGCGACGACGAACGCGGGGCGCCGGGCGGCCGTGATCAGGCGGACCGTCTCGACCAGCGCGGCGGAGACGCTGCGGGAGATCGCGAGGCTCTCGTCGGGGTCGGCCGCGGTGACGACGGCCCGCGTGGTGCGGACGACCGTGTCGGACGTCCCCATCGCGGCGGCCGCGGCGGTGGCGGTCTCCTGGATGTGGGCGTCCCGGGCGGCGGGGTCGAGGAG
The DNA here is from genome assembly GCF_034105845.1 of Streptomyces sp. CRN 30. NCBI lineage: Bacteria > Bacillati > Actinomycetota > Actinomycetes > Kitasatosporales > Streptomycetaceae > Streptomyces > Streptomyces sp. CRN 30. The sequence continues at coordinate 11,882 of NZ_JAVRHI010000175.1, forward strand.
CCGGGCCACGTCCAGCTCGAACTCGGTCAGGTCCGTGACGTCCTCCCGCAGGCGGTTCAGCTGCCGGGTGGTGAGGGAGACGTGGGAACCGACGACGATCAGGCCGTGGTCGCCCTCGGCGCGCAGACCGGCGAGTTCGGGGGCGGTGAGCGGGGGGTGGGCGGACTGGCCGGCCCGGGCCCGCACGAAGGAGGGGCCGACGCGGTAGAGCAGCCGGGTCCCCCGCGTCTCGGCCTCGGCCGCGGCGAGGGCCAGGACGCGCAGGTCGTCGTCGCAGACCGCGTCCACCACGGCGGTCGCGCCGTCGCGCAGCCCTGCGAGGAGCCGCGCCACGCGGTCGGGGCCACCGGTCCGCAGGTCGGTGAGGGTGATGCGGAGGACGTCGGCGGCGGGTACCCGGCCCGCCGTCTTCTCCTCGACCCACTCCGGCAGCGACGAGGCGGCGTAACCGAAGGTGGCGTCCTTGGCGAACTCGCTCTCGCCGACCGGGAGGAGACCGTCCGGGGTGCGCATCCAGTGCGTGGAGCCGACGGTGAGGCGGCCCGCCTCGATGTAGGCGGGGACGAGGACGACGCCGTCGGGGGCGGCGCCGTTCGCCTCCAGCTCCTGGGCCAGGACGTCGGTCTCCAGGGGGAAGTGCCCGCGGAGGGTGGAGTCGCCGCGCGAGGCGATGACGTACGGGACGTCCTCGGCCTCGGACGCCTGGTGGAGGGCGCGGGCGACCTCGCGGTTGCGGGCCGCCGCGTCCTCGGGAGCGAGGCTGCGGGTGTTGGTGAGGACGAAGAAGGCGGGGCTGTCCTGCCGCAGGGCCCAGCGCAGGTCGTCCACCGTCCAGGTGGTGAGGACGGGGACGTCCTTGACGGTCTGGGTGCCCGTGGGGTCGTCGTCGAGGACGGCGAGGCGGGGGGCCGTGCGCAGCCGGGCGGCCACGTCCGCGGGGGCGACGGCCCTGACCGGGGGGACGTTCCCGAGCACTTCGGACTCGGGCAGGGCATGACGAGGTAGAGACATGGTGGTTCCTGAGGTGTGGTGCGTGAGGGGGTGCGGGGTGGGCGGGGCGGCGGATCGTCCGTCCGCCCACGGACCGCTGCGAGCCCACCCGGGCCGGCGGTACGGGTGACCCGTGGCCTTGGGCCGCGGCAGGCGTGCCGCTGGTGTCAGTCGGCGGACTTCAGCACGTGCGTGCGGTAGTCCACCGCCGTCTGGTTCATGTGGGTGTTCATCGCCTCGCGTGCGCGGTCCGGGTCACCGGCTTCGAGGGCGGCGAGGACCGCCTCGTGGTGGGCGATCGCGTGGACCCGGATCCGGGGGATCGCGGAGGTCTCACGGCGGCCCTCGGCGAGGAGGGTGCCGAACGGCTCGAACAGGAGCGGCACGAAGAGGTTGCCGGTCGCCCGCATGACCGTCGCGTGGAAGTCGATGTCGGCCTGGACGAACTTCTCCGTGTCCGCCTCGTCGGCGGCCTCCCGCATCGCCGCGAGGTGCTCACGCAGGTCGGCGAGGTGGGTCTCGTCGCGGCGGACCGCGGCCAGCTCCGTCGCACCGTTCTCGATGAGCCGGCGGGCCTCGATGAGCTGCTCGGAGAGCGAGCTGTGGGAGGCGCGGGAGGCGGCCCGGACCACGGGCTCCAGGGCGGTCCAGCGGTCCGGGGGGTTCACGAAGGTGCCGCGTCCCCGGACCACCCGTACGACGTTCTGCGCACGCAGCTGCTTGACCGCCTCGCGGACCGTCAGCCGGCTCACCGACGCCTGTTCGGCCAGTTCGGCCTCCGGGGGGAAGGCGGCGTCGGGCGGGTGGGTGCCGTCGATGATCTCGCTGAGCAGTCGTTCGGCGAGGTCCTCGGAGAGCGACATCTTCGGGCCTCCGTCGGGTGGGTGCGGGTCGGGAGTCACCCTATGGCGGCTCCATGCGGCGACTCGACCGAGATGTCAGAGGTCAGACATCAGACGTCTGATGTCTCAGTCGCGGTAACCCTGGCAGTGACTTCCCGGCACGTCAATACCCTTGGGGTGTTTTTGTTCGGTTGCTCACTACGACGGGCGCGTGCGAGCGGGCCGTGAAGGCCCTGCTCGCACGCGCCCGTGTGTGTGGGAGGAGCGGATTCCGGGGCTGTTCCGGGGCTTTGCCGGGGCTACGCCCGCGCGGAACCCAGGATTTCGTGCATCGACTCCTCGCGCCACCGGCGCAGCAGCTCGTGGAAGGCGACCGCGCCGTGCGGGTAGGCGGACGGGCCGTTGGGCCGGCCGCGTCCTTCACGGTTGTAGTAGCCGGGGGTGCACTCGGCGTGGAACCACTCGTGGTCGGGTGCGCCCTCGGCCAGGGCGGCCCGCCAGGCGTCCTCCGCCTCGCGGGACGGCTCGACGAGGGCGCCCGCGGCCTCCGCGGCGGCGACGAGGGCGGCGGCGTGGACGGCCTGCTCGTCCAGGATGTGGGTGAAGTTGACGCTGCTGGCGTTCTGCAGGGATCCCATCTGGATGAGGTTCGGGAACCCGTTGCTGGTGAAGCCGTGCAGGGTGCGCGGGCCGCCTCGTGCCCACGCGTGCAGCAGCTGGGTGCCGCCGCGGCCGTGGACGGGGAGCCTGCCGGAGAGGACGCCGGAGGTGCCGACCTCGAATCCGGTGGCGAAGACCAGGCAGTCCAGCTCGTAGGTGGCGTCGCCGACCACGACACCGTGGGCGGTGACGCGCTCGATGCCGTGGGTGTCCGCGGTGTCGACCAGGGTGACGTTGTCGCGGTTGAACGCCGGGTAGTACTTGTCGGAGAAGGTGGGGCGCTTGCAGGCGTACCGGTACCAGGGCTTGAGCTTCTCCGCCGTGTCCGGGTCGGCGACGTCCTGCTCGACGCGGGCACGCAGCTCGTTCATCTTGGCGGCGTCGGCCACCTCGTAGGCCGCTTCGAAGGTCTCCCGGTCGCCCTCGCGCCGGAAGCTCGGCAGCAGCTTCTCCAGGAGGCCGGCGGACGCGGTCCAGCGGTCCGCCACGAGGTCCTCGTCGGCGGGTTCGCCGGAGACGATGCGCAGGAAGTTGTCGCGGCGCGCCCGCGCCCAGCCGTCGACGTCGGCGCCGACGTCGCGGGCCTCGGTGCGGCGGTTGGCGCGCACGTCCACGCTGGAGGGCGTGCGCTGGAAGACGTAGACGTGCGCGGCGTCCTCGGCCAGCATCGGGACGGCCTGGATGCCGGTGGCGCCGGTGCCGACGATGCCCACGCGCTTGTCCGCGAGACCGGTGAGGCCGCCGTCCGGGGTGCCGCCGGTGTAGCCGTAGTCCCACCGCGAGGTGTGGAAGGTGTGGCCCCGGAAGTCCTCGATGCCGGGTATCCCGGGCAGTTTGGGCTCGGACAGGGTGCCGGTGGCCGTGATGACGTAGGCGGCCCGGAACTCGTCCCCCCGGTCGGTCGCCACGATCCACACCTGTGACTCCTCGTCCCAGGTCAGTGAGGTGACCGCGGTGGAGAACACGGAGTCGGCGTAGAGGTCGAACTTCTCCGCGATGCGCACCGCGTGGCGGCGGATCTCGTCACCGGGGGCGTACTTCCACTCCGGTACGTACCCGGTCTCGTCCAGCAGGGGCAGGTACACGTGCGACTCGACGTCGCAGTGGATGCCCGGGTAGCGGTTCCAGTACCAGGTGCCGCCGAAGTCGCCGCCCTTCTCCACGATCCGGATCCGCGCCACGCCCTGCTGCCGCAGCCGCGCCCCGGCGAGGATGCCGCCGAACCCGCCGCCGACGACGGCGACGTCGACGGTGTCGCGCAGCGGCTCGCGCTCGGGCACCTCTCCCGCGTACGGGTCGGCGGCGTAGTAGCCGAACTCGGCGTCGGTGGCCAGGTACTGCCCGGCGCCGTCGGGTCGTACGCGCCGCTCCCGCTCGAGGCGGTACCGCCGCCTCAGCCCGCTGAGTTCGTCGGGAGTCGGCACCTGCGAGGTCGTCATGGGGGGCCTCGATCCTATGGGGGGTCTGCTGCCGGACGGCCGCCTCGTCGCGTCGGGGTGCGCACGCCTCCCGCACTCCCAGCGGCCGTCAACTACCCTAACCCCTACCGGACACAGTTGTCCGGTAGGTAGGCGGGTGCACCCCGCACCCGGCGGACAGGAAGAGTGGACCCCCCATGCGACGACTCCGACGCCTCCGACGACTCCCGAGCCGTTCCCTCAGCCCCCTGGCCGGTCTCGCCGTGTTCGGCGTGCTGGCCCTCACCGGGTGCGGTACCGAGACGGGCGGTCCCGGCGCACCGGCCGCGGCCGGCCAGGACAGGACCATCCGCGCCGAGAAGGTCATGCAGCTGACGGAGGTGCACGAGGAGACCGGGATGACCCTGCTGGAGGGGCCGGTCTTCGACGAGGACGGCAAGCTGCTCGTCGTCGACGTCACCGCGCCCGAGGGCGAACCGAAGGTGCTGCGCGTCGACGTCCGGAAGAAGACCTCGCGGGCGGTCCACACCGACGGCCGCGGCGCCTACACCTCCGCCCAGTTCAGCCCGTACGACGGACGGCTCTACCTGACCGACTTCGCCCAAGGCGAGATCGTGAGCCTCGCCCCGGACGGCGGTGACCTCCGCACCTTCTTCTCCGGCGAGGTCGACGGCGCGCCGATGAACCCCGACGACCTGGCCTTCGACCAGGAGGGCAACCTGTACGTCAGCGACTCACGCGGCCTGACCGAGGGCGAGGAGACCGGCCGCGTGGTGCGCATCGACCGCGCGGGCGAGGAGGCCACCGTCCTGGCCGACGGGCTGGCCGCGACCAACGGCATCTCGTTCGACGAGGACTACCGGGGCCTGTGGTTCAGCGAACTCACCGAGAACCGGATCTCCTACCTCCCCCTCCACGGCCGGGGAGGAGTGTCCGCCCGGCACACCGCGATACGGGTCGACGGCGGACTCGCCCAGACCGACTCGATCGCCGTGGACGCGGACGGCAACCTCTACCAGGCGCTGCACGGCCGGCCCGCGATGGCCGTGTACAGCAAGTACGGGGAGCGCCTGGCGACCGTCGAGGTCCCCGCCCGGCAGGCCGAGGGCCTGGAGTCGGCGACCAACGTGGCGATCACGCCCGGCGGGACCAGGGCGTACATGACCGTCAGCGGACCGGCAGGGGGCTACGTGTACGGCTTCGACGCCTTGGCGAAGGGCATCCGGCAGTCCAACGGCGGCTGACCTGCCCCTCGCTCACCGTTCCTGATCAGTGAGCAGGGCTGAGTCTTGGACCCATATTGATTACCCCTCCAAGGGCCGCACCGGCCCCACCCCCACGTCGAGCAGCCGCCAGGCCGCCAGGGCCCGGCGTTCCCGTTCCTGGCGGGTGGGGCCGGTGACGGCGCCGGAGACCATGGCGACGGCGAGCATGAGGTCGTCCGCCGCGGCCAGCCGGTGACCGTCCGGCAGGTGCCCGCGCAGGGCGCGCTCGACCCGGCCGGACAGGACCGAGGCGTGCGCCCGGGTGCCGGGGTCGCGGCGGGCCCCGTCGGAGTGCAGGAGGCCGATGAAGGCCGCCGACTCCGTCAGGTGCCAGGTCATCACGCCGAGGACGCCGGAGAAGGTGGCGCCCTCGGCCCCGGCCGCCTGCTCGACCTGCCGCACGTTCTCCTCCAGGACCGCGGCGGCCAGGGCGTCACGGTCCTGGAAGTGCCGGTACAGCACGCCCTGCCCGACTCCGGCGCGACGCGCGATCGAGGACAGCGGGGCGTCCAGCCCCTGCTCGGCGTAGATCTCGCGGGCGGCGGCGATGAGGGCGGCCCGGTTCCGGGCGGCTGCCTTCGGCCCTTGGTTCGGGGGTCGCCGCCCGTCCGGCGCGGGGTGGTGCGTCACCTCGGCAGGGTACTCGGGCGAGGGTGGAACGCCTCCGCGCCCGTTCCCGTCCTCCTTCTCCGGAACGCGGTGGCCGGGTTCCGGAGAGGGGCGCGAGGGTGCATACGGGCGAGTACGCCGAGTGGACGCGGCGGTTCGAGAGGGAGCGGGAGCGCAGAGCCGACCGGGGGGACCCGGACTGGACGCGGGGGGCGACGCTGCATCCGGCGGTGTGGGCCAGTGTCGGGCGCTTCCAGGTCGGCGAGGACGGTGACGGCGCCGATCTCGTCGCCAAGGCCGACGGAGCCGGCGACGCCGACTACGCGCGGGCGGTCCGGCTGTTCGTCGCCGAGGAGCAGAACCACGCCCGGCTGCTGGCCCTGCTGCTGGCCGCGGGCGGCCGTCCGACGCTGACCGGGCACTGGAGCGACACCGTCTTCGTACGATTACGGCGTCTCATGGGACTGCGCATGGAACTGCTGGTGCTGATGATCGCGGAAGTGGTGGCGCTGCGTTATTACCGCGCCCTGCGCGACGGCGCCCGCGATGCGCTCACCTCGGACGTGGCGGCCCGGATCCTGGCCGACGAGGAGCGTCACGTCCCGTTCCACTGCGAACGGCTCCACGCCTCCCTGGCGGAGCTGCCCCGTCCCACCCGCCGCCCGGTGCTGGCCCTGTGGCGGCTCCTCCTGCTCGGGGCCTGTGCGGTGGTCGTCGCCGACCACGGCCGGGCGCTGCGCCGGCTGGGTGTCGGGCGCCTGCGTTTCGCGGCCGACGTCATGGCGTCGTCCGGCGCGGTGGTCGCCGGGGTGCTGGCGCCCCGCCCGGGCGCCGGGACGCGTACGGATCCGTCCCGTAACCGCTGAGGAGCGAGCACCCGGGGCCGCGCCACGGACGCGCGGCCCCCGGGGCGTCAGAACTTCGGCGCCGGGGCCTGCGCCTCCACCAGGGCCGCCGCCTCCTCCCTGCTCTGCACCGAGGGCGGCGAGCCCTCCAGCGGCTGCTGCGCGGTCTCCTTCATGAAGGCCACCGCGACGATGCCGACCAGGGCGGCGGCCATCGCGTAGTAGGCGGGCATCATCGCGGAGCCGGTCGCGCCGATGAGCGCGGTGATGACCAGCGGCGTGGTGCCGCCGAACAGGGACGCCGACAGGTTGTAGCCGACCGACAGGGAGCCGTAGCGGACCGAGGTGGGGAACATCGCGGGCAGCGCCGCCGACATCGTCCCCAGCAGGCACACCAGGGACAGGCCGAGCATCAGCATGCCGCCCGCGACGGCGACCAGGCTGCCCTGCCGCACCAGCAGGAACGCGGGCGCGGAGAGCACCAGGAAGCCCGCCATGCCGGTCATCAGGAGGGGCTTGCGGCCGTACCGGTCGGACAGCCGGCCCACCTGGTTGATGATCAGCATCAGCAGCACCATGGTGACGACCAGGATCAGCAGCCCGTGGGTCTCGGAGTAGCCCAGTTCGTCGGAGAGGTACGTCGGCATGTACGACAGCAGCATGTAGTCGGTGATGTTGTACGCGCCGACCAGGGCGATGCACAGCACCAGCACCCGCCAGTGGCTGCGGAAGATCCTGGCGAGGTCGCCCCGGGCGGTGCTCTCCACCGCGTCCGCCGCCGGGACGCGCGCGTTGCCCTCCTCCAGCTTCAGGTAGGCCGGGGTGTCGTCCAGCCTCATCCGCAGGTAGAGCCCGACGAGGCCGAGCGGACCGGCGACCAGGAAGGGGATGCGCCAGCCCCAGGAGTCCATCGAGTCCGTGCCCAGCCAGGCGGTGAGCGCGGTCACCAGTCCGGCCGCGCCGGTGTACCCGGCGAGCGTGCCCAGCTCCAGGAAGCTGCCGAAGAAGCCGCGCCGCTTGTCCGGCGCGTACTCGGCGATGAACGTGGAGGCGCCGCCGTACTCGCCGCCCGTGGAGAAGCCCTGGAGCAGCCGGAACAGGATCAGCAGCAGCGGCGACCAGAAGCCGACCGCGGCGTACGTCGGCAGCAGCCCGATGGCGAACGTGGCGACCGCCATCAGGATCATCGTCAGCGCGAGGACCTTCTTGCGGCCGACCTTGTCACCCATCGGACCGAAGACCATGCCGCCGATCGGACGTACCAGGAAGGCGACGGCGAAGGTGGCGAAGGACGACAGCAGCTGCGCGGTCTCGCTCCCGGACGGGAAGAAGACCCGGCCGATGGTGCCGGCGAGATATGCGTAGATGCCGAAGTCGAACCACTCCATGGCGTTGCCGAGCGAGGCGGCCTTCACCGCCCGCCTGACCGCCCGCTCGTCCGTCACCGTGATGTCCGACCGGCGCAACCTGGGGTTCTGCCGGCGCCGGACGGCACGGAAGAGGGTGCGGTGTCGTTTGATCGCTGCGCTGTCGGGCGCGAGCCCGTGGTCGGCGGAGGACGTGGCTGGCTCTCTTTCCCCGGGCACGGCGCTCCGGACGGAACGCATGCACCTTACAACTGACTACTCAGCTGAACCTGCCACGAAATCGCCATTTCAGTCATGGGCATTGATTTCGTCACACCAGGCGGGGGAAGGCCGGCACGGGCACGCTCGCGCACTCCGTTCGCGGTGGCTTTTTCGTGCCGCGCCGAAGGGCGCGGCTGAAGGCCGTCCGCTTGCCGTATCGTCTGCCTAGCATATTCAATCAAGTGTTTGGTGGGGAAGACGTGACGGCTGAGGTAAACACGCAACTCCTGGTCGAGACGCTGACCACACGACGCGACGAGTTCCTCGCTCAGTGGACCAGGGCGGTCAGTGAGGATCTGCAGGGCCGGCTGAGCCTGGCCGAACTGGGCCGCGAACTGGGCGAGCTCTACGAAGCCGTCCTCCAGGCCATCGTCTCCGGCGGGCTGGAGGGCCGCGGGGAGCACTTCGGTGAGACGCGCAGCCTGCTGATCGAGCTCTCCCGCAACCGTGCCCGGCAGGGCTTCACCTCCACCGAGACCGCTCGGAGCGTCTTCGCGCTCAAGGAGGTGCTGGAGTCCTCCATGGCCGGCGACGAGCAGGGCGCCCGGGCGTACCTGCAGTTCGCCCGGCTGCTGGACGACCTCGGCCTGCTCACCACCGAGGCGTACATCCGTACCCGGGAGGAGATCATCTCCTCGCAGGCCGAGCAGCTCCTGGAGCTCTCCACGCCCGTGGTCAAGCTGTGGGACAGCGTCGTCGGCGTGCCGCTGGTGGGCACGCTCGACTCGGCCCGCACCCAGGTCGTCATGGAGAAGCTGCTGCAGACCCTGGTCGACACCAACTCCACGCACGCCATCATCGACATCACGGGCGTCCCGACCGTGGACACCCAGGTCGCGCAGCACCTGCTGAAGACGGTCGTCGCGGCCCGCATGATGGGGGCGCAGTGCATCGTCTCCGGCATCCGCCCGCAGATCGCCCAGACGATCGTGGCGCTCGGCATCGAGTTCGGTGACATCCCCACCAACGCCTCGCTCTCGGACGCGCTGCGCCAGGCGTTGCAGGAGATCGCCCAGGACGCCAAGGACGACGTGCGGGGCGGCCTGCTGTGAGTGACCGCGTACCCGTCCTCAAGATCGGCGAGATCCTCCTGGTCTCCATCCAGACGGACCTCGAGGACCAGATGGTGATGGACCTCCAGGAGGACCTGTCCAACCGCATCGTCGAAACGAACGCCAAGGGTGTCGTCATCGACATCTCCGCCCTGGAGATCGTCGACTCCTTCGTCGGACGCATGCTGGCCACCAACGCCTCCATCTCGCGCATCCTGGGCGCGGAGACGATCGTCGTCGGCATGCGGCCCGCCGTGGCCATGACGCTCGTCGAGCTCGGCCTCTCGCTGAAGGGGGTCCGTACCGCCCTCAACCTGGAGCGCGGGCTGAAGCTGCTCCGGCGCCTCGGCGCGGACCGCGCATGAAGGACTACGGCGCCTCGGGCGCCTCGGTCGAGTCCGTCCCGGTCGCCAACAGCAGCGACGTCGTCTCCGCGCGGCAGATGGTGCGTACGCTCGCCCAGCGCAGCGGTCTGTCCCTGGTCCACCAGACGAAGCTCGTCACGGCGGCCAGCGAACTCGGCCGCAACATGCTCATCTACGGCGGAGGCGGCGTCGTGCGCGCGACGACCGTCGCCGACGGGGGCCGCTCCGGCATCTTCGTCGAGTTCGCGGACCAGGGCCCGGGCATACCGGACGTCGAGCTGGCGCTGACGGACGGCTGGACCTCGGGCAACGGCATGGGTCTCGGCCTCAGCGGGGCCAAGCGGCTCGTCGACGAGTTCGAGATAGATTCCGGCGCGGACGGCACCACCGTCCGCATTGTGAAGTGGGGCCGGTGAACGGAACCCTCGTCGCCGAAGCCGGTGACGTCCACTGGCTGCGCGCGGACGTCGCACTCGCGGCGGCCGCGCGCCGCCAGGCCGGCCAGCTGGCCCACAGCATCGGCCTCTCCGCGGAGCGGGTGGCGCGCGTGGAACTGTGCGTCACGGAGATGGCGACCAACCTCCTCAAGCACGCCGACGACGGCTCCCTCGCCCTGCGGGTCGTGCGCGCCCGCGACAGCGTGGCTGTCGAGTGCCTGTCCCTGGACAGCGGGCCCGGCATCGACGACCTCCAGAGTGCGCTGCGTGACGGTACGTCCGCGGCCGGCACGCTGGGGATCGGCATGGGTGCCATCGAGCGGCTCGCCGACGTCTGGGGCGTCCACTCCCTGCGCGGCCGGGGCACGGTGGTCCACGCGCGCTTCTGGGCGGACGGCCGGACCCCGCCGCCCGGCCCGGTGGAGACCGGCGGACTGACCCGCCCGATCAGCGGCGAGCAGGTCTCCGGCGACACCTGGTCCGTGCGTGCCATGAACGGCCACGGCACCGACGCCTTCCTGCTGCTGATGTGTGACGGGCTCGGACACGGACCGCTGGCGGCCCGGGCCGCCGAACGGGCCAGGAGCGCGTTCCGCGACAGCCGTCACCTCAGCCCGGAGGCCGTGCTGGCGGACGTCCACCAGGGGCTGCGCGGGACCCGGGGCGCGGCCGTGGCGATCGCCCTGATCGACCTCGCCGACCAGCGCGTCCGCCTGAGCGGTGCGGGCAACATCTCGGCGCTGGTCGAGTCGGGGGGCAGCCGCAGCGCGCTGCTGTCCATGCCGGGCATCGTCGGGGCGCAGATGCCCCGGCCGCGCACCTTCGACACGGCGTTCCCGCCCGGCGCCGTCCTCGTCATGCACTCCGACGGACTCAGCGAGCGCTGGCGGTCCGCGGACTTCCCCGGTCTGTTCGGCCAGGACCCCGCCGTGGTCGCCGCGCAGATCCTCAACCAGGCCGCGGTCCGCAGGGACGACGCCGGGATCGTCGTGGCCGTGCACAGGCAGCCGTGACCACCGGGCCGTCCGTCCACGAACTGATCACGATCGCCCTCCGGGAGGGGGGCGACGTGGTCACCCTGCGCCGGTGCACGCAGTCCGCGTGCCGTGCCGTGGGCCTGACGGGCAGCCCCCTGGTCCGGCTGACCACCGTGGTGAGCGAGGCCGGCGAGAACCTCCTGGGGGCCTCGGGGCTCACCGCGCAGCTCCGTCTGGAGGAGCGGGACACCGTCGTGGTGGCCGTGCGCTTCGGCTGGCACGAGGCGCGCCGGCCGCCGTCGACCCTGCTGACCGCCGCCGCCCGCCTGCTCGACGACAGCAGTCTGCGGGAGACGGACGACGGCGGACACGAACTCGTCCTCGCGCAGCGCACCCCCGCGGAACCGGCGTCCGCGGCCGGGCTGGCCGCCGACGTCCGCGGCAGGCTCGCCGGCGCCGACACGGCGGCCGACCTGATCGAGGCCCTGCGCACCCAGAACCACCAGCTCCTGGCCTCGCTGGAGGAGTCGCAGCACCAGCAGGAGGAGCTCACCCGGCTGAACGCCGAACTGGAGGAGACCAACGCCGGGGTCGTGGCGCTGTACACGGAACTGGCGAGCGAGCTGGAGGAGACCAACAGCGGTGTCGTCGCCCTCTACGCGGAACTGGAGGACAAGACCCGCCAGCTCGAACTCGCCCACGAGTACCGGACCCGGTTCTGGGCCAACGTCAGCCACGAGCTGCGCTCACCGGTGAACTCCGTCATCGCCCTGGCCCGGCTGCTGCTGGACTCCGGGGCGGACCCGCTCTCCGACGAGCAGCGCCAGCAGGTCGCGCTCGTGCACGCGTCGGGCAGCACCCTCCTGGCCCTGGTGGACGAACTGCTCGACGTGGCCAAGGCGGAGTCCGGCCGGCTGGAGCCGCACCCCACCGAGGTCGACCTGCGGGCGCTGCTGCACCAGTTGCGCGGCACGCTGCAGGGCACCGCGCAGCCCGGGGTGGACCTGCGCATCCCGGACCACCTGCAGCAGAGCCCCCTGGTCACCGACGAGGTCATGCTGACCCGGATCCTGCGCAACGTCCTGTCCAACGCCCTGAAGTTCACGGTCGAGGGTTCGGTGACCCTGGACGTCACCGAGGAGCCGCACGAGGCGGATCCCGCGGGAGGACCCGGGCGCGACACGCGCTTCGTCTTCCGCGTCCAGGACACCGGCGTCGGCATCCCGGCCGCCGACATCGAGCGCGTCTTCGAGGAGTTCTACCAGGTGCGGGGCCCCCACCAGCGGGGCCGGGCCGGCACCGGACTGGGACTGCCCTACGCCCGCAGGCTGACGGAGCTGCTGGACGGCCGGCTGACGCTCGACAGCGAGGTCGGCCGCGGCACCCGGGCGGTCATCGAGATCCCGGCCCGCCTGGCCCGTCCGGCGCCGGAGGACCCGGCTGCCGCGCAGGGGACCGGCCAGCGGCCCCCGGCGGGCCCACCGGCGGGACACGTCGTGGTCGTCGACGACGACGAGGCGTTCCTGGCCGGCTTCGGTCCGCTGCTGGACGGACTCGCCGCCTCCGTCACCGTCCTCACCGACAGCGGCCGGGCCGTCGACACCGTCCGGCGGGAGAGGCCGGACGCCGTCTTCCTCGACCTCAACATGCCCGGTACGAGCGGGTACGAGGTCCGGGAGCTGCTGGCCGCCGATCCGGCGACGGCCCACGTCCCCGTGGTCGTCCTGACCGCACTGGAACCGGCCGAGGTGGACCTGGAGCGCCTCGCCGACGTCCGTGCTGTGCTGAACAAGTCCCGTCTCACCCCCGCGGACCTCACCGCCGCCCTGGGACGGCGGCGGACCGCACCGCCCGCGCCACAGGACCCGACCACCGCTCCGAGACCGTCCAGGGCGAAGGAACGCCGATGACTCACCCGACCACGACCGAGACGGATCACAGCCCGGCCCGCATCCTGGTGGTGGACGACGCTCCCACCAACAGGTACGTCCTGGCCACCACCCTGCGCCGGGCGGGCCACGAGGTCACCGAGGCCGAGGACGGCACGAGCGCCCTCGAACTGCTCGCCGGTGCGGGACCGTTGCCGGAGATCGCCATCGTGGACGTACGGCTGCCCGACATGACCGGCTTCGAGGTGTGCGAGCACATCAAGAACGACCCGGCCACCGCGGCCATCCCCGTCATCAACATCTCCGCCTCCGCCATCACCGTGGGCGACCGGGCTCAGGGGCTCTACCGCGGCGCCGACGCGTACCTCGTCGAGCCCGTCGCCCCCGACGAACTGCTGGCCACGGTCACCGCGACCCTGCGCTACGCCCGCGCCCGCCGCCGCGCCGAGCTCCTCGCGGACCGGCTGAGCCTGCTCAACCGCCTCACCCTGGCCCTGTACAGCGCCTCCGACGCCCAGGAACTGGTCAGGGTGACGGCCGAGGGAGCGGCCGCCGTCTTCCGCTGCGAGGTGGCCGCGCTGCTCACCACCCCGCAAGGCAGCCCGCTGGTCGCCCACACCTGGCAGGACCCGGACGGCTCACCGCGGCCCGCCGAGCCCCAGACGCACGCCACGTCCGCCTGGACCCACCGTGGCGACCACAACGGCGTGCGCAGCGAGCAGGGTTCCGGCCCCCACCTGCCGTGCCTGCCGCCCGAGCTCAAGGATCCGGACCGACGGCGCACCGTCGTCGGACGGGCGAAGGCCGACCGGCCGCCGGTCGTCATCATCACGTCCGCGGACGCCGTGGCGACACCGGAGGACGAGCAGCTGCTGACCCAGCTGACCCAGGCGAGCGCGCTGGCGCTGGAGGCGCTGCGCAGCTACAGCGAGGAGCACGCCCTCGCCCTCACCCTGCAGCGGAGCTTCCTGCCCGAGAGCCTGCCGGAGACCGCGCGCGCGGACCTGGCCGTGCGCTACCTGCCGGCCAGCGCGCGGGCGGAGATCGGCGGGGACTTCTACGAGGCGATCAGCACGCCCGCCGGCCTGGTCGTGGCCGTGGGCGACGTCGCCGGGCACTCGCTCGACGCCGCCATGGTGATGGGCCAGGTGCGCCACGCGCTGCGCGCCTACGCCGTCGAGGGCCACCGGCCCGAGGTGATCCTCACCCGCCTCGACCACCTGCTGACCAGCGTGGAACCCGGCGCCACGGTCACCCTGTGCGTCGTCCTCATCGAGTTCGGCTCGGACACCCTCCACGTCGCGAACGCGGGCCACCTCCCGCCCCTGCTGCGCGCCCCGGACGGCACGGTCTCCTACGTGCACGACCACGGCCCCCTCCTCGGGCTCGGCCTCCCGCACCCGCCCGCCCGGGAGGTCACCGTGGCGCCCGGTTCGCTGGTCCTCCTCGTCACGGACGGGCTGATCGAACGCCGCCAGGAGGACCTGCGGCACTCCCTGGACTCCCTCGCCGCGGTGGTCGCCGAGGCGTCCGTCGACCCGGAGGAGGTCTGCACGGACCTGCTCGACCGCCTCCTCCCGGACGGCAGCGACGACGTGGCCCTGCTGGCCGTACGCCTGAACGCCGCCCAGCGGGGCTGAGAGCCCGGGTCGTGTCCGGCCGGGCGCCCGGCGCGGCTAAGGCGTCGCGCGCTCGGCGCGCAGCCTCACCACGTAGGCGTGCGGCGACTCGCCGTACGCCAGCCGGAACCGGCGGCCTAGGTGCCCGGCGGGCATGTGCACGCCGCGGGCGAGCGCCTCGACGTCCAGCGGCCGCGCGTACTCCCGGCCGATCCGGTCACGGACGCGGCGCAGCCGCACGAGGTCGCTCAGGTGCTGCGCCTCGATGCGCGCGAGCCGCCACGAGGGATGACACATGGTGCGGTCCCTTCCCCGGACGGTTCAGCGCGTCTCCTGGATACGGATCAGGTTGCCCGCGGGGTCGCGGAAGGCGCAGTCGCGGATGCCGTACGGCTGCTCGGTCGGCTCCTGCACGACCTCGGCGTCGTGGGCGGCCAGCTTCTCGAAGGTGCCGTCGAGGTCCGGGGTGGCCAGCAGGATCCAGCCGTAGGTGCCCTTGGCCATCATCTCGGCGACGGTGCGGCGTTCGGCCTCGGTGATGCCGGGATCGGCGGCGGGCGGCGCCAGCAGGATCGAGGTGTCCGGCCGGCCGGCGGGGCCGACCGTGATCCAGCGCATCCTGCCCTGCCCGACGTCGTTGCGGACCTCGAAGCCGAGGGCGTCGCGGTAGAAGGACAGGGAGGCGTCCGGGTCCTCGTGCGGGAGGAAGCTCATGTGAATGGTGATGTCCATGACCGCGACGCTAGCCGCACCTCCGTGACCCGCGCTTCTCGATTCCTGCTCGATCGCCGTCCGGTCCGGCGGCCGGTGTCATCCGCCCGCCCCCTCCGTCTCGTCGTCCAGGTCGAAGGTGTACCAGTCGATCCCGGTGAGGTGGTCGGGCACCTGGGCGGTGACCGCCTGCCCCACGGCCATGGCCAGTGCCGGGGGAGGAGTGTCGGTGTCGAAGGTCAGGGTGACGCTGACGCGGAGGTCCGCCATGGGTTCTGTTCCCTCCCGGGTGAGGGAGGCCCCCGCGACGCCGGGGGCCTCACGAACTGGTTCCGTCCCATGGTCGGGCCCGGGGGCCCGTACGTCCACCAGCGGGTTCACCGCTGCGCGAAGACCCCAGCGCGGCGGGGACCGGGCCCGTGATCCGGGGTCGGGTCCATGACCGGGCCCGTACCTCCGTCATTCCCAGACGACGATGTTGCGGCGCACCGGGACCGTCGTCGCGTCGGTGGCGAAGAGCTCCGGTGAATGGGCGCGGATGCGTTCGATGTCGTTGAAGACGGCCCGCAGGTGGGCGCGCATGGCGGTGCGGGCGAGCGGGGCGTCGCCGCCGACGACGGCGTCGAGGATCTCCCGGTGCTGGGTGGCGAACACGGCCGGTGACACGTTCTCGTGCAGGCCCAGGCGCCGGGCCCGGTCCAGGTGGCCCTTGGCCCCGGCGACCGTGGTCCAGACGTTGCCGTGGCCGCTCAGCCGCATCAGCCCCTGGTGGAAGGCCTCGTCCAGGGCGAAGAACTCCTCCAGGCCGAGGTCCGCCCGCTGCTGGCGGTCGAGGTTGTCGCGCAGCTCCCCGACGACCTCGGGGTCGAGCCGCGCGGGCAGGTCGTCCAGCGAGGCCAGCTCCACCGCCTCCCGCAGGAACTGCGCGTCCGCGACCTGCGCGGGGTCCACCCGCGACACGAACGACCCGATCTTCGGGAAGACCTGCACCAGGCCCTCCTGGGCCAGCAGGATCAGGCTCTCCCGCACCGGCGTACGGCTGACGCCCAGCGAGGCGGCGAGCTCGTTCTCCGACAGGGCGGCGCCCGGGGCGAGTTCGAGGGTCAGGACCAGGTGGCGCAGCTTGAGGTAGATGTCGCGCCGGCTCGTCCGCCGCCCGTTCGATTGAGCCATGTGCACATCCTACGTAGAGCCCGGGACGGGTCTTGCTCATCTGCGCGACAGATGCTTGCATACAAGCACTGCACGACAAGCTGCCGGGGTGGTCGGGGCCATCGGCCCGGCAGCCGTTCCACCGTAAGGAGAGCCGCCAGTGAGCAGGATCGAGCGGGCCGAGGTGCTCGTCGCCTCCCCGGGGCGCACGTTCGTCACGTTGCGCATCACCACGACGGACGGCGTCACCGGACTCGGTGACGCCACGCTCAACGGCCGGGAGCTGGCGGTCGCGAGCTACCTGCGCGACCACGTGGTCCCGCTGCTGATCGGCCGCGACGCCGACCGCATCGAGGACATGTGGCAGTACCTCTACAAGGGCGCGTACTGGCGGCGCGGACCGGTCACCATGACCGCGATCGCCGCCGTCGACACCGCCCTGTGGGACATCAAGGGCAAGACCGCCGGACTGCCCGTGTACCAGCTCCTCGGCGGCCGCTCCCGCGACGGCGTCATGGTCTACTCCCACGCCAGCGGCACCGACGTCCCCTCCCTCCTCGACGACGTCGAGCGTCACCTGGAGCTCGGCTACAAGGCCGTACGGGCCCAGGCCGCCGTGCCCGAGATCGGCGGCACCTACGGGGTGCGCAAGGGCAAGGTCTACGAGCCGGCCGCCACCGACCTCCCCGACGAGCAGCCCTGGGACACCGAGGCGTACCTCAACTTCGCGCCCACCTACCTGGAGGCCGTCCGGGAGCGCTTCGGCTTCGGCTTCCACCTCCTGCACGACGTGCACCACCGGCTCACCCCGCTGGAGGCGGCCCGGTTCGGCAGAAGCGTCGAGGGCTCCAAGCTGTTCTGGATGGAGGACCCGACCCCGGCCGAGAACCAGGAGGCGTTCCGGCTGATCCGGCAGCACACCACGACGCCGATCGCGGTCGGCGAGGTGATGAACTCCATCTGGGACGTCCAGCAGCTGATCACCGAGCAGCTCATCGACTACGTCCGCACGACCGTCGTCCACGCGGGCGGCATCACCCACCTGCGGCGGATCTTCGACCTCGCCGCCCTCTACCAGGTGCGCACCGGCTCCCACGGCGCGACCGACCTCTCTCCCGTCAGCATGGCCGCCGCCGTGCACCTGGACATCACCGTGCCCAACTTCGGCATCCAGGAGTACATGGTCCACGCCGACGAGACCCACGAGGTGTTCCGCACGGGCGTCACCTTCGCCGACGGCATGCTCCACCCCTCCGACGAGCCCGGCCTCGGCGTGGAGTACGACGACGAGGCCGCCGAGCGCTTCCCGTACCAGCGGCGCTACCTTCCGGTCGCCCGCCGCCTCGACGGCTCGGTGCACGACTGGTGAGCGCCCACGTCCCGCCCTCGCCCGACCGTCCCGACCACCTCGACCGCACGACGCTCGCCGGGCTCGCGCCCGCGCAGCGGCCCGCCGTCGACCCGGCCGGGCTGCGCACCCGCCTCGTCCACTTCGGCCTCGGCGCCTTCCACCGCGCCCACCAGGCCGTGTACACCGAGAACGCCGCCGCCCGCTCCGGCGAGCCCTGGGGGATCACCGCGGTCGCGCCCCGCTCCGCCGAGACCGTACGGACCCTGCGCGACCAGGACTGCCTCTACTCGCTCACCGAACGCCGCCCCGACGGCCATCACACCCGCGTCGTGGGCGCCCTCACCGGCGCGCTGGCCATGGGCTCCGACGCCGGGGCCGTGGACGCACTGCTCGCCGACCCGGAGGTCACGGTGGTGACCCTGACCGTGACGGAGAAGGGCTACCACCGCTCCCCGGAGACAGGCGGACTGGACCTCACGGCCGCCCCCGTCGCGGCCGACCTCACCGCGGACCCCGGCGGCCCCCTCACCACGGTCGTCGGCCGCCTCGCCGCGGGCCTCGCGGCGCGGATGCGCGCGGGCGCCCCGCCGATCAGCGTCGTCTGCTGCGACAACATGGCGGACAACGGCACCGCGCTGCGCCGCGTCGTCCACGACTTCGTGCGCGCCTCCGCCTGGCCGGACCGCGCGGCGGTCCTGGACCGGATGGCCGTCTCGGTGGCCTTCCCCGCGACGGTCGTGGACCGCATCGTGCCCGCCACCGGCGAAGCCGACCGGGCCGCCGCGCGCGCCGCGCTCGGGGTGCGCGACGCCCTGCCGGTGACGGCCGAACCGTACCGGCAGTGGGTGCTGGAGGACTCCTTCGCCGCGCCCCGGCCGCCCTGGGAGCTCGACGGCGCCCTCTTCGTCCCCGACGTCGCGCCGTACCAGCTCACCAAGCTGCGCCTGCTCAACGGCTCCCACTCGGCCCTCGCCGCGCTCGGCGCGGCCGCCGGCCTCACCACGATCGCCGACACCATGGCGGCCGACTGGGGCGAACCCCTCGTCCGGGCGCTGTGCGCGGAGGTCGCCCCCACCCTCCCCGCGGGCGGCCCCGACCCGGCGGCGTACGCCGGTGACCTCGTCGTACGGTTCGCGAACCCGGCGATGCAGCACCGGCTGCGGCAGATCGGCTCCGACGCGTCGCTGAAGATCGCGGAGCGCTGGCTGCCCGTCCTGCGCGAACTGCGCGCCCGCGGTGCCCGCACCCCGGTCCTCGAACTGTCCCTCGCCGCCTGGGCGCTGGGCACCGGCCGGACCGACGCACCGCCGGACCCCGCGGCCGACGCGCTCGCCGCCTGCTGGGAGCGGGGCACCACCCCGGCCGAGACGGTGCGCGCGCTGCTGCGCGTCCTCGGCGCGAACGACCTCGCGGACGACGACGCCCTCACCGCCGCCGTCGCGGAGCGGCTCCCCGCCCTGCGGGCCGGACGCGTCGAGCCGTAACGCCCGCGCGCCCCTCCGCACCCGCCTCACTTCAGTACTCGAACAACGGAGTTCAGCATGAAGGACAGCGTCAAAGCCGCAGAGCAGACGCCTCCTGCGCAGCGCTCGACGCGCGACCTGGCCCGGGCCGCCGTCTCGGGCTGGCTCGGCACGGCCATGGAGTTCATGGACTTCCAGCTCTACTCGCTGGCCGCCGCCATCGTCTTCAACAGGCTCTTCTTCCCCGACGTCAGCCCCGCCATCGGCCTGATCGCCGCGATGGGCACGTACGGCGTCGGCTACGTCGCCCGGCTCGCCGGAGCCGTCTACTTCGGGCGGATGGGCGACCGCATCGGCCGCAAGAAGGTCCTGTACATCACCGTCCTGCTGATGGGTGCCTCCACCACCCTCATCGGCGCCCTGCCCACGTACGCGACCATCGGCATCGCCGCGCCGGTCCTGCTCGTCGTGCTGCGCTTGGCCCAGGGCTTCGGCGCCGGCGCGGAGATCGCCGGCGCGACCGTGATGCTCGCCGAGTACGCGCCCACCCGCCGACGCGGCCTGGTCTCCTCGCTGGTGTCCCTCGGCACCAACTCCGGGACGCTCGCCGCGTCCGGCCTGTGGGCGATCCTGCTCGCCGTGCTCAGCGAGGAACAGCTCCTCTCCTGGGGCTGGCGACTGCCGTTCCTGCTGAGCTTCGGCCTGATGATCTTCGCGGTCTGGATGCGCCGCGGCCTCAAGGAGAGCCCGGTCTTCGAGAACCGCGCCGACGTCGTGGACGGCGTCGCGCTCGACCGGGACGAGGTCGAGACCGCCATCGCCACCACCGACGACGACCGCCAGGGCGACGTCCTGGCCGCCGGGATACGGCAGCGCAAGGGCAAGGCCTTCTTCCTCGCGCTGGGACTGCGGTTCGGGCAGGCGGGCAACTCCGGGCTGATCCAGACCTTCCTCGTCGGCTACCTCGCCACCAACCTGGCCGTCGACCGGTCCGTCCCCACGGACGCCATCGTGTACGGGTCGCTGCTTGGCTTCGCGACCGTGCCGGTGGTCGGGATCATCGGCGACCGCTTCGGGCGCCGGCCCGTGTACCTGGTCCTGACCGCGCTCACCGCCGTCCTCGCCTTCCCGGTGATGCTCCTCATCACCTCGGGCTCCACCGCGGGCGTGATGCTCGGCATGGTCCTCGGCCTCAACGTCGGCGTCCTCGGACTGTTCTCCCTGGAGAGCGTCACGATGGCCGAACTCTTCGGCTCCCGCACCCGGTTCACCCAGCTCGCCCTCGCCAAGGAGCTGGGCGGCATCCTCGCCACCGCGATCGGCCCGGTACTCGCGGCCACGCTCACCGCCGTCACCGGCAGCTGGTGGCCCATCGCGGCGATGCTCGTCGTCTACTCGCTCATCACCTTCGTCAGCGCGTACCTCGCGCCCGAGACACGCGGACGCGACCTGGTCCGGCTGGAGGACGCCGCATGAACACGGACACGAGGATGCGGGCCGTCGTCGTGCACGGCCCCGGTGACCTGCGCATCGACGAACGCGCCCGGCCGGTGCCCGCGCCCGGCGAGGTCCTGCTGGCCCTGGAGTGGGGCGGGATCTGCGGCTCCGACCTCGCGTACTGGCGCAACGGCGCCTCCGGCACCGCCTCGCTCGCCCACCCGCTGGTCCTCGGGCACGAGGTCGCCGGCCGGATCGCCGCGCTGGGGGAGGGGGTGGCCGGGCTGCGCGAAGGGCAGCCGGTCACCGTCCACCCGGCGCAGCTCGTCGGCGACGGCGTCCTCCCCGAGCGCATCGCCGGCCGGACCAACCTCTACCCGCACGTCCGCTACTTCGGCTCGGCGGCCTTCGACCCGCACACCGACGGCGGGTTCAGCGAGTACCGGGCGGTGCACGCGGCGCAGGTCCGCCCGCTGCCCGAGGGCGTCGGCACCGAACAGGGCGCCCTGGCCGAGCCGCTGGCCGTCGCCCTGCACGCCGCCGGCCGCGTGCCCGACCTGCGGGGACGCACCGTACTCGTCAACGGCTGCGGCCCGATCGGCTCCCTGGTCGTCGCCGCCGCCAAGCACCGTGGGGCCGGTACGGTGATCGCCGCCGACCTGTCGGCGTCGTCCCTCGCCGTCGCGCGCGCCATGGGCGCCGACGAGATCCGCGACCTGAGCCGCGGCGAGGCGCTGCCCGACGACGTCGACGTGGTCTTCGAGGCGTCCGGCGCCGCCGCCGCGCTGGGCGGGGTGCTCCGGGCCACGGCCCGCGGCGGCACCCTCGTCCAGGTCGGCAACCTGCCGGGGAGCGCCGTACCCGCCGTCCTCGGCGACCTGGTGACCCGGGAGATCACCTGGATCGGCTCGTACCGTTTCGTCGAGGAGATCGATGACGCGCTCCTCGCCCTGCGGGACGGACTGGACGTGAGCCCGCTGATCACGCACCGTTTCCCCCTGGAGCGGGCCGAGGAGGCCCTCGCCGTCGCCGCCGACCCGGCGAGCGGGAGCAGCAAGGTCATGCTGCGCCTCGCCGCCGGACGGTGACACCGGCGGATCCCGCGGGACGCGCGGACATGTGCGGCGCGCGGGAACCGCCTCACCCGCACCGCGCCACACCCGCACGTCCACCAGGAGAGACCCGTGACCGTCCCGCCCCCCGCCCGCGCCGCCGACGACGCCGCCGACCAGAACCAGGCGCCCGACCTCGTGTGCGTGGGCGAGACGATGGCCGTCCTCAGCCCGCCCGACGACCGCCCGCTCGCCGAACAGCCCGCACTGAGCCTGGCCATCGGCGGCGCCGAGTCGAACGTCGCCTGCGGGGTGGCCGGACTCGGGCACCGCGCCGCCTGGCTGAGCCGGCTGGGCGACGACCCGTTCGCCAGGCGCATCCTCGCCGAACTCACCGCGCGCGGCGTGGACGTGAGCGCCGTCGAGACCGACCCGGAGCGGCCCACCGGCGTCTACTTCAAGGACCCGGCCCCCGACCGCACCCGCACGCACTACTACCGGGGCGGTTCGGCCGCGACCGGGATGGGGCCGGAGCTGGCGGACCACCCCCTGCTCCGTCGGGCGCGCGTGGTGCACACGTCGGGCATCACCGCGGCCCTCTCCGGGAGTTGCGCGGGGCTGCTGGAGGCGTTGCTCACCGGAGGACGGGACTCCGTAGCGGGGGAGCGGCAGCTCGTCTCCTTCGACGTCAACCACCGCCCGGCCCTCTGGCGGTCCGCCGGCACCGAGGCCGCCCCGACGCTGCTGGCGCTCGCCCGCGCGGCGGACATCGTGTTCGTCGGACGGGACGAGGCCGAGGAACTGTGGGGCCCCGCCCGCCCCGACGACATCGCGGAACTCCTCGCCCCCGCCCCCGTCGTGGTGGTCAAGGACGCCGAGCACGGTGCCACCTCGTACGCGGGCGGGGAGCGGACGTCCGTGCCCTCGCTGCCGACGAAGGTGGTCGAGGCGGTGGGCGCCGGTGACGCGTTCGCGGCCGGGTACCTGGCCGGAGTGCTGGAGGGCCGCGACGAGCGCTCCCGGCTGCGCCTCGGCCACCTCGCCGCCGGTGCCGCGCTGCGCACCAGGGACGATGTCCCCGTGATGCCGCCACGTACGGAGACCGACCCCGTCCTGTCCCTGGACGACGACGCGTGGGCCACCACGACCGCCCGCTGACCGCGGCCCCCGAAGACGAAGACTGAAGACTTCCGAAGGAGAACCCCCAGCCATGACGGCCGACTTCCTGTCCCAGCTGACGAACGACCAGGTCATCGCGGTGGTCCGCGCCCCGGAGATCCCCGACCCGGTGGCCCTGTGCGCGGCCCTGCGCGCCGGCGGCATACGGTGGATCGAGTTCACCCGCACCACCCCCGGACTCGCCGCGCACCTGCGCAAGGCGGTGGCCGACGACGGGCACGGCATCGGCGCGGGCACCGTGATGACCGGTGAACAGGCCGAGGAACTGATCGAGGCGGGCGCACAGTACCTCGTCACCCCCGGCTGCCGTCCGGACGTGGCACGGGTGGCGTCGGCGGCCGGGGTGCCGGTCGTCCTGGGCGCCCTCACCCCGACGGAGGTCGGGACGGCGCTCGACCTCGGCGCCGACGCCGTGAAGATCTTCCCCGCCGGCGCCTTCGGCCCCGGCTACCTCAAGGACCTGGCCGGCCCGTTCCCGGGCCTGCCGATCGTCGCCTCCGGCGGCGTCACCGCGGACAACGCGGCCGCGTTCCTCGCCGCCGGCGCCCGTGCGGTGTGCGCCGGTTCGAAGGTCGTACCGCCCCAGGTGGTGGCCGCCGGTGACTGGGAGGAGATCACCCGCCGCGCCCGCGCCTTCACGGAGGCGGTGCGCGGCGGCGCGGAGTAGACGGAGTAGACGGAGAGGGCGGACGGCTGACGGGGGTTCCGGCCGTCGGGCAGAGTGGGGGGATGCCTGAGGTGTCCCTGCCCGGGGGTTTCGTCAACGCCGTCGTCCGCGCCGGGGACACGGTGCGCCGCCCCGCCTCCGCGAGGACGGAGTACGTCGGTGAGCTGCTGAGGTTCTTCGAGGCCCGTGGCTGGAGCGGCGCTCCGCGGTTCCTCGGCGTGGACGAGCGGGGCCGTGAGGTCCTCACCTACCTCGAGGGCCACGTCGCCTGGGAGCCGCGGCAGCCCGCCGCCGTGTCGTCGGACGAGAGTCTGGTGAGCGTTGCCCGGCTGGTACGGGAGTTCCACGACCTCACGGCGGGCACTCCGGCGGCCGGCGACCAGGAGGTCGTCTGCCACAACGACCTGTCGCCCAAGAACACGGTCTACCGGCCGGCCGGGCCCGCCGGACCTCTTGCGTCGGCCGGGCCGGCCGGGCCGGCCGACGCAAGAGGTCCGGCCGGTGGCCTTCATCGACTGGGACCTCGCGGCGCCCGGCGCGCGGATCCACGACGTCGCGCACGTCTGCTGGCAGTACCTCGGCCTCGGCCCCGCGGTGACCGACACCGGCGAGGCCGCCCGGCGCGTACGGCTGATCGCCGACAGCTACGCACTGGCGGACCGGCGGCCTCTCGTACCCACGATCCTGTGGTGGCAGGACCGGTGCCGGCGGGGCATCGAGGACGCGGCCGACGCGGGGCACCCGGCGATGATCCGGCTCCGCGACGCCGGGGTGGTCACCGAGGTGCGCCGGGCGTACCAGTGGGTCGCCGACCGGCGGGAGGTCCTGGAGCGGGCGTTGAGGTGAGACGGGGCCGGCGGGCCCGGCGCCGGAGCTGCCGGGCCCGCCGGCCCGCCGGACGACGGGAGAGCGCCGCTACCCGGCGTACGTCTCGAACTCGGCGACCCTCGGCGTACCCGACGCGCCGGTGATCTCGAAGGTGACCTTGCGCAGCGAGGTGCTGGAGAAGGTGATGACCCCTGCCCCGCTGCCGGTCTTCAGGACGGCGCCGGTGTCGGCGTTGAGGACCCGGTAGGACCCTATGGTGCCCGTGGCGCCCGACGCCTCCCGAATGTTGATCTTGGAGACGGTCTTGGCGGAGCTCCACTTGACCGAGACGGAACCGGTGGAGCCGCTCGGCGACCAGTAGGTGCCCAGGTCACCGTCGCGCACGTTGCCGTAGCTGGTTCCGCTCGCCTTGCTGGAGCCGTCGGCGTCCGCCCCGATGCTCAGGTTGGTGCCGGTGGGCGGGTCGGTGGGCCCGGGCGGGTCCGTGGGTCCCGGCGGGTCGGTGGGACCCGGGCCCGGGGTCTGCGGGGTGCAGCTGCCGTCCGACACCTTCAGGCCCTTGTTGGCGCCGGCCGTCTGGCTCACGAGGTTCGGCACGCAGCTCGCCCCGTCGAGGCTGTACGGGTACGGGATGCTCACCGTGGTGTTCGACTGCGGGTTCGGCCCGGCGGGCTGGTTGTCGCCGCTGCGGCTGGACCAGGTCACGTTGTCGAAGGTGTTGCCGCTGACCTGCCAGTAGCCGGCCTCGCTGGTGTAGAAGGTGCCGAGGACGTCCTTGGAGTCCTCGAAGTAGTTGTTGTCCACCTTGGCGCGGCCCCCGGCACGGGAGTTGATGCCCGACTCGTTGATGCCCGTGTAGTGGTTGTTGTAGATGTGGGCGATGCCGCCGCGCAGCAGGGGCACCCGGGAGTCGAGGTTCTCGTACTTGTTGTGGTGGTACGTGATGTAACCGTTGGACCGGTCGCTCTCGCTGGAGCCGACGAGGCCGCCGCGGCCGGAGTTGCGCAGGATGCTGTAGGACAGCGTCACGTACTGGACGTTGTCCTTCATGTCGAAGAGGCCGTCGTAGCCCTCCGACTCACCGCCGGACGCCTCCAGGGTGACGTGGTCGACCCAGACCCTGCGGACGTCGGTCTCCATGCCGATGGCGTCGCCGCCGTTGGACGTGGGTGAGCCCGACTTCTTGACGTTCCGGACGGTCACGTTCTGGATGATGATGTTGCTGGACTCGCGGATGTGGATGCCCAGCTGGTCGAAGGTGGCGCCGTTGCCGACGCCGACGAGGGTGACGTTGCTGATCTGCTTCAGCTCGATCACGCCGGCGGCCGTGTTGCAGCTGCTCCCGGACACCTTGCTGGTGTTGCCGTGGTTGATGGTGCCCTCGACCTGGATGATGATCGGGGTGCTGCTGCTGGCCCGGCTGCACAGGGCCTGGTGGATCGCGGTGCCCGTGGTGGCCCGCACCGTCTGGCCGCCCGCGCCGCCGGTGGTGCCGCCGTTCTGGGTCGCGTAGCCGGTGGCGCTTCCGGTCGCCGCCGCTGCCTCCTGGGGCACCGACAGCGCCACACCGACCCCGGCCGCGAGGGCCATGGTGGCCAGCACCGCCTGGAGCCGCCGTGTGACTGGTTGTCTCATGCTCGTCTCTCCTCTTGTCCTCGCTGCTGCTCCTGCTGCGCTGCTTCTGTGAAGCGGTAGGTCTGTCATGGACATGTCAGTACAACGTCCGGCGGCGCGGGACGAAGGTGCGATCGCGTGCTGTGTCTTCTCCGAGGTCGCCGCCGTCGGCCGCGGGGTTGCCGCGAGCGCGGTTCCGTCGCCGATCCAAGGTCATTCGGCCTCTCGGCCACTTACCGATCTTGCGCGGAGTGCTCTCACCGGAACGGTCCCAACGTGTTGGGAAAGCGCTTTCCGTCCCGCGAGAATAGGGCGGCGCCAGACGCACTGGCAAGGTTCGTGCAGCTGCGGAACGCACGCGGCCGTAACCAGCACGACAACGGCGGGAAGCATTCGGCTTCCCGCCGTCGTCACACTCTGGAGGGCCAGAAGCTCAGGAACGCGGCCGTCCCGGCTGCTCGCCCCGCCCGGCCTTCTCTTCCTTCTGCTGCTGCTTCTCCGCGATCCGGGCCGCTTCCTTGCGCACCTCGGCCTGGGTGGCGCGCTCGCGCCGCAGCCACTCGGGGTCGTCCTGCCTCAGCGCGTCGATCTGCTCCGTGGTGAGCGGCTCGGTGACCCCGCCGCGGGCCAGGCCCGCGATGGAGACGCCCAGCCTGGCGGCGACGACGGGGCGGGGGTGCGGGCCGTCGCGACGCAGGTCCCGCAGCCACTGGGGCGGGTCGGTCTGCAGCGCGTTCAGCTCCGCGCGCGAGACGACACCCTCCCGGAACTCGGCGGGGGTGGCCTCGAGGTACACACCCAGCTTCTTCGCCGCGGTCGCGGGCTTCATGGTCTGGGTGGTCTGGTGCGACGTCATGGTGTCCAGGGTATCGAGCATGTGAACCAGTGCCGACCACCGCCGACCACGCCCGGTAACCTGGCGGGGTGACAGGCTCGGAAGTGTCCCCTTCGTTCCGGCTCGCGTACGTCCCGGGAGTGACACCCAGTAAATGGGTGCGGATCTGGAACGAGCGGCTGCCCGACGTCCCCCTGCACCTCCTCACGGTGTCCGCCGCCGAAGCGGTCGACGTGCTGCGGGAGGGCGGCGCCGACGCGGGTCTCGTACGGCTGCCGGTCGACCGTACGGTCCTCAGCGCGATCCCGCTCTACGACGAGACCACGGTCGTCGTGGTGCCGAAGGACCACGTCGTGGCGGCGGTCGACGAGGTGTCCGTCGAGGACCTCGCCGAGGACATCGTGCTGCATCCCCTCGACGACGTCCTGGACTGGGAGCGTCCGCCGGGCCGGCCCGCCCTCGAGCGCCCCGCCACGACGGCCGACGCGGTGGAGCTGGTGGCGGCGGGCATCGGACTGCTGGTGGTCCCGCAGTCGCTCGCCCGGCTGCACCACCGCAAGGACCTCACCTACCGGCCGGTCACGGACGCCCCCCGGTCGGGCGTCGTCCTGTCCTGGCCGGAGGACGCCACCACCGACCTGGTGGAGGACTTCATCGGCATCGTCCGCGGGCGCACCGTCAACAGCTCCCGGGGCCGGCAGCAGCCCGCGCAGCCCAGGACCGAGCGCCCCGCGACGGGCCGCGGCGGCGGCAGCGGCGGCGGTGGCACGGG
>NZ_JAVRHI010000176.1:0-7201 GCF_034105845.1 Streptomyces sp. CRN 30
GATGCGACGACACGGTCCGCGGCGAAACGAACAGACGCGACGCGATCTGCGGGTTCGACAGCCCCGTCGCCGCCAGCCTGGCGACCTCCAGCTCCTGCGGGGTGAGGGCCTCACCGGCCTTGCCCCGGCCGGTCCGCGTCATCCCGGTGGCACGGAGCTCCGCAGCGGCCCGGGCCTCCCACGAACGGGCCCCGAGCTCCTCGAAGCGGCCGCGGGCGGCGGCCAGCTGCACCCGGGCCTCACGGTTGAGCCCCTGACGGCGCAGCCTCTCGCCGTACGCCAGACGAGCATGGCCGACCTCGAAGGGCCACTGCTCGACGCCCGGCAGTGCGAGTGCCTCCTCGAAGCACCGGACCATGTCCTCGGCAGCCGATGTCATCGCCGTGACCGTGGCCGAACTCAGCGCGAGCCGCGACGAGAGGTGGCCGACACCGGCGTCGCGCAGCGCGTCCGCGTGCCGTCGCGCCTCCGCGTGCCGTCCGGTGCGCACGGCGGCCTCGACGAGGTCCGGCGCGGACCACACGGCCTCGGGGTTGAACGGCGGCAGCACACCCGGGGCGCAGATCGCTGTGGCGTGCCGGAAAGCTGTCTCGAAGTCGGCGGCGCCGAGGGCCGCCCGGGCCGCCGCCTGGTGGGCGCAGTTCTCCAGCCGCCGCAGTCCCCTGGGCCCTGACCATCCCCAGACGGCCTCGCAGTGGCGGCGGCACGCGTCGAGGTCGCCGCGCTGGGCCGCGGCCATCGCGGCGACGTAGTGCCCCACCTGGGCGAACAAGTGGTATCCCGTCTCCTCGGACAGGGCGATGAGCTCGTCCGCGGCGTCGGCCGACGGCTGCCACCGGCCGGTGTAGAGGTCGTCCAGGGCGACGAACATCAGGGCCGGCATGCTCGACCCCACCGCGCCGCCGTCGCGTATGACCCGGGACACGGCCTCGCGACAGCCCGGAAGCCGGTCGAGGTAGGAGGCGGTCAGGGCGGTGCGGATGACCACGTCGGCGTTACTCTGGTCCCTCAGCCGCGCGATCTCCTCGTCCAGGCGGCGCAGCATGCCGTCGGTGACGGAGCCGAGGTCGTGGTGGACGCGCCCCAGGGACGCCGCGGCGGCGGGCGCCGCCGCGGGAAGCTGTGCGAGGACCTTGGCCAGAGGCTGCCAGTGCTCGGGCCGGCCCGAGTACTGGCTGGCGAGCGTGAGGGTGAAGAGCGCGGTCTCCAGCTCGCCGGACGGCGGACCGGGCGACACCGGCGCCTGCTCGATCGCCTCCATCAGCAGCGCGTGGGCGGTGTCGGCGTCCCCTTCCGTGACGAGCACGAGGAAGCCGGCCGTCGCGGCCGCCGAGAGCGACCGGGCCGCCGGATCGCCCTCGACCTGGCGCATGATCTCGTGGCTGATCTCCAGATGACCCGCGACCCAGGCGGCGACGTAGGCGGCCTGCGACAGGCGGCGTCTGCGGACGGCCCGGTCGGGGCTCAGCTCGGCCGCGCGCCGCAGCCTCGCGATCGCGCCGTCGGCGTCACCGCGTCGCAGACTGCTGCGGGCCGCCGACTCCACGACGGCGGCGACCGTCTCGTCGGGCGCCGTCGTGGCTCTCGCGAGGTGGTCACCGCGCCGCTCGGGCTGGTCGCCCAGCGCGTCGGCCAGCCGGCGGTGGGCGCTGCGCCGCTGCTCGCCGGTGGAACCGTCGACCACCGCGGACCTGACCAGCGGGTGCCTGAAGCGCACCGTGCGGCCGTTCTCCGCGACCATGACCAGGTGGTCGCGCTCCGCGGGCGCGAGCCCGTCGAGCCCGCCCGGTCCGCCGGCCGCCTCGAGGATGCCGATGTCGCCGGAGCCCTCGAGAGCCGCGAGCAGCAGTACCTCGCGCGTTCTGTGCGGCAGCCGTCCGACGCGGGCGCTGTATAGAGCGCGCACGTCCCGTCCCTGGCCGCTCGCCCACCCCGCCCCTTGGCCGTGTTGGCCGCCGGACGCCCCGGCGGACCCGGCGAACTCGAGCAGAGCCAGGGGATTTCCCTGCGCCTCGTGCGCCAAGGTCGAAAGGACCCGACGAGGGAGGTGGGCGAAGCGCCGGGACAGCAGTCGCAGGGCGTCCGAGTCGCCCAGCGGCGCGATCTCGAGCTCCGGCAGACCGGTGGACCGGAAGGCTTCGTCGGACTCCGTTCGCCCTGCTCCGAGCAGCCCGATGCGGCGACCGCCCAGTCTTCTGGCGACGAAACCCACCGCGGCCCGGCTCGCCTGGTCGACGGCATGAAGGTCATCGACCACGAGGAGCAACGGCCGCTCCTTCGCGGCCTCGTCGAACAGGGACAGTGCCGCGTTGAGGACGGCGATCCGGCTCGGCGCGGGACCGGCGCCGAGACCGAGGGCGACCTCGAGGGCCTCCCGCGTGGAACGCGGCAGACGACCGAGCTCGTCCGGCAGCGAGCCGACGAGCTGATGGAGCCCCGCGAAGCTGATGTCCGTCTCGTACTCGTCGCCGCTCCCGCGGACGACCCGCATTCCCTTCGCCACCGCCAGCTCGGCGGTCGCGTCCAGGAGCGCCGTCTTCCCCACGCCCGGATCACCGGTGAGCAACAGGACAGCTCCGCCTATCCCGGCCATGCCCAGGAACGCCGCCAGCTCGGCGAGCTCGCCCTCCCGACCGACGAGCCCAGTCGGGCCGACACCCATGCCTGTCCTTGTCTTCGCCCACATCCGCCGTGTCCCTCGCTATGCCTCGCGAGGCAGTCGAACCACCAGCCACGCACTTGACCAGCAATTATCGCATCCACCGGCGAACGGATCCTGAAGCCATCTGCTTCGCCGACACCCGCAGCTCCCAGGCGAAGATCGTGCAGAACACCAGCCGGGCGCTGCGGCCCCACCGCACCGGGTCCACCGACCCGGATCCCTGATCTGGCCGCAGGGCCGACAAGCCCTGCGGCGCCGGCGAGCCGAGAACGAGATCACCGGCCTCTACGCCGTCCCGTACGACACGGGACCGGGGTTGGCGCGACGAAGGCTTCTCCGCTCGGGAGGTGGCTTCACCGGCAGAGAAAGGCGCTGTGGGCGGGCGAGCTGGAACTGCGGCGCAAAGAGCTGCTCGACGCACGCGAGGCCGGGATGGCCCGGGAACCGGGCGAAGATGCCTGGGGGCCAAGCTCGCCGCACTACGGTCCTACCGGCGGGCTACAGGGCACCTCGCGCCGCGTCAGTACGCAGTGGTGCGGAGGCGTTGAGGACCTGGTGGTCTCGGCTCCGTCGATGAGTGCGGGACCCACTCGGCGGTGCTCACAGCGCGTACGGTCGCCTGGGTCGCCGCGTCCCTGCCCGGCCGTGACGTCGTCGTCCAGGGCCGGCGGGTCCGCGGTGCCGAGCGGGCGCGTCACCGTAGCCGGCGTGAACAACGTGTCGCCGTCGTTGAGCAGGTACACCGGGCGCACGGCACGGGCGCCGTCGTACGCCGTGCCGGCCAGGTTCCCGCGGCGGCGAGGGTTCCCTCACGGAACTGGCACCGCGACGCTTTCCTCGCCCCTCCCGCGCTCCGGGCTCGCCCCGAGCGCCGTCAGCGTCACCCCGGCTGCCACCGCCAGCGCCGCCACCAGCCCCGCCGCGAGCACCGCCCAGTGCCCCAGGAACGTACAGACGACCACCAGCAGCGCCGTGGCCGGCAGCACCGACTGCTGGGCGATCCCCACCTTGTAGAAGCGCGAGTGCAGCGCCCACACCGTGAGCAGGAACAACGCTGTCGGCAGCGTCACCGCTGCCGACGCCGACAGCGCCGAAAGGTGCGTCTTGCCCACCGCCTGCTCCACCGCCACCTCCAGGCCGGCCCCGATCGCGGCACCCGAGACGAAGATCAGATAATGGCCGTAGCCCCAGAGGAAGGACTGCCGGTTGGACCGGAGGTGCCCGTGAATGGGGACCGCGAAGTACACCCACCAGGCGGCGAAGATGATCAGCAGTCCGCCGGCGGCGATGGGCAGCAACTCACCCAGGGCCTCGTGCTCGTCGATCCCCGACTTCACGGCGACGGTGGCCGCCGCGATGGTCTCGCCGAGCACGATGAGCGTGAGCAGCCCGTACCGTTCGGCGATGTGGCGGGGGTGCCAGGGCGTGGGGTGGGCCCGCTCCGCATACAGCGGCACGGCCATCTCCAGCAACGCCATCACCAGGAAGACCCACGGGCGGCCGGCCTCCGGCAGGGCCAGTAGCCCCAGCCAGCCGATCTGGCACAGCCCGATGGCGTACCGCAGCGCCATCGTCCGCTCGGGGCCCTGGCTCGACCGCGCCACGCGCAGCCACTGCGCCGTCATGGCGAGCCGCATGATCACATAGCCCAGGACGACGACCAGGTACGCGTGTTTCTCGAACGTCTGGGAGACGCCTGCCGTCAGGACGAGCACGCCGGCCATCTGGATCAGCGTGACGATCCGGTACAGCACGTCGTCGTTGTCGTAAGCCGAGGCGAACCACGTGAAGTTCATCCACGCCCACCAGATGGCGAAGAAAATCATCAAGTAGTCGAGGATCCCCTCGCCCGTGTGTCCCTCGACCATGGCGTGTACCAGCTGGGCGCCTGCCTGGGCCATGGCAACGATGAAGCACAGGTCGAAGAAGAGCTCCAGTGAGGAGACGTCGCGGCGGGTCTCGTCGCGGCCTCGCGCCGTGAGCCTGCGCAGTGGTCTGTGGTGTGCGGGCGCCGCGGAGCACACCGGCGGCGGAACCGGGCTGCTTGTCATCTGGTGAGCCAAGCTCCGAAATGCCGCTGCAGTCGGGGACTGATATGCCAGACCATCGCTGCTGCCGCCGCCGGGACGAGTACAGCGAGTCGCACCGGCAGGTACAGATCCTCCAGAACAGGGTTCGTGGCCAGGCCCAGCAGGACGATGGTGGGGTAGATACCGCACACGGTGAGGAGCCACAGCTTCCAACGCCGGACGGCGGCCGGAACGGTGGGGTTGGACCGGGGTTCGGCATTCGCGAACGCGTCCTGGCTCTGCGCCCGGAGCGTGTGCCGGATGTCTGTCACTGCCGGGGGACTCGGCAGTCCAGGATCGTCGGCACCGTGGGCATCAGAAACAGTTCTCTCGTTCATGGACCACTCCAAATCCGAAATGATGCGTATCGTTTTGATTCCATCGGTTCCTGCGCGACCGAGGCGATGTTGGCGCTGCGTGATGGGCTGCCCGCGCGCAACAGCGGCAGCAGTTGCCGGGTGGGCAGCACAGGGCTCAGACGGCTCACCGCCAGCCGCTGCCGGTATCCGTCTGCCGGCATGCTTGGGGCGGTGCCGTTCCAGGTGAAGCCACACCCGCGTTGCCGACCAGCACGTCGAGGCGACCGTGCCGTGCCGCCACTTCAGCCGCGGGTCGCTGGGTCTCGGCCGGAGCGGGTAGGCCGGCGATGTATCGCCCGGCCCCGAAACGTTGCGCGACCGGCACCGGTCGCTGCGGGTTACGACGGTGCAGAAGCAACTGGTGCCTGGCTACCGCAAGCTCCTCAGCCAGAGCGAGACCAAGAGGGTTCGTCGCTCCGGTGATCAGAATCGAGGCCATGGTGCACCCTTCCTGTGCAGAAGGGCCGCCCGGCGCCCAGGTGGGCGCCGGGCCAGGTGATGAAATGATCAGTGAGCGGACTGGGTGTGGTCCTGCTCCACGTACACCTTGAGGGCCTGGAACTCCTCGATCGCTCGCGGGCCGCACAGGTAGCCGTAACCGCTTCCCTTGACGCCGCCCTCCTCGAAGTCCTCGCTGATGGCTCCCCAGGTGTTGATCCATACAGTGCCGGTGCGGATGCGCCGGGCGATCCGGCGGGCCTTCATCGAGTCCGAGCTGAACACCGAGGCGGCCAGGCCGTAGATGGTGGCGTTCGCCTTGGTCACGGCGTCGTCCTCGTCGTCGAAAATCTCGAACGTCTGGACCGGACCGAAGACCTCTTCCTGCACGATCCGGACGTCGGTGCGGTCCACCTCGATCAGGCTCGGCCGGTAGAACGCCCCGGTGGCCAGCGGGCCGTCGGTGACCACACCGCCGCGCAGCAGCACCGTGCCGTACGAGGCGGCTTCCTCGACGATCGCGTCCACCCGCTGGGCGGACGCCCGGTCGATCACCGGGCCGAGCTGAGCCTTCTCGTCGTCGCCCGACCCGAGCCGCACCTGCGCGAGCGCGGCGGTGAGCCGAGTGCGCACCTGGTCGGCGATGTCCCGGTGAACCAGTACACGTGAGCCGGTGCAGCAGAACTGCCCGTTCATCAGCACCAGCGACTGCACAACAGTCGGGATCACCATGTCCAGATCGGCGTCGGGAAAGATTACCATCGGCGCCTTACCGCCCAGTTCCAGACCGAGCCGCTTGAGCGTGGTGGAGGCCGCGGCCGCGATACGGCGCCCGACCGGCGTACTGCCGGTGTAGTTGATCACGGCGACCTTGTCCGAGGAAACCAGGAACGGGGCCCCGGTGTTGCCGGACTCGGTGAACACGCTGACCACACCCGCCGGGATCTCCGGGACCGAGGCCAGGACCTGCGCGAAAAGCTCATTGGTCAGCGCCGTCTGAGCCGGAAGCTTGACCACGACGGTGCAGCCGGCGGCCAGCGCCGGGCCCAGTGCCCGCACGGTCAGCATGATGGGAGAGTTCCAGGGAGAAATGATCCCGGCGACACCGAGCGGCTCGGGCACCGAGTGGGTGTACTGGCCGGGTGCCGTCTCGGCGGCGCGCCCGGCGGTCTGGGTGCGCGCAGAGGCCGCCGCGTACCGCAGCCACCCGACCGCACCGCTGACCTCCCACGTGGTCTCACCCAGCAGCTTGCCGTTCTCCCGGGACAACATGGCCGCGACCTCGGGCACCCGGGCCTCGAGGGCATCGGCCAGCCGGCTGAGCGCGGTCGCCCGGAGCGAGGGAGTGCGCGCCCATTCGGTGGTCTCGAACGCGGCGGCGGCTGCGTCCACGGCGGCCGATGCCTCCGCCTCGCCACCGTCGTAGAAGGAGCCGACGACGGTGCCGTCGGCCGGGTTGATCGATTCCAGGACCGAGCCGGAGCCGGTCCACCGTCCGTTGATCCAGTGCTGCGCGATGGTGTTCATGGTCTGCTCCTCGTGGTATCGCCCGGGTACCGGGCGGTTTCGATGTCTCCACGAGAATGGCCCGGCCACCGTGCCGACAGCCTCCGTCAGCTGACTGACATCCGGCCGACCGCTCGCTTACGTCAGTACCGGGGCAGTGCTGGGAC
>NZ_JAVRHI010000177.1:0-13092 GCF_034105845.1 Streptomyces sp. CRN 30
GGCTGCGCGCGCTGGCGGTGGGCGACCGGGTCGGCGTACGGCACCGGCTGGTGGCCGCGCGGTCCGGCACCCCGTACGTGTTCGCGGTGGGCGGCACCCCGGTGCTCTCCGGCGGCCGCCCCCTGCCGGGGCTCGACGACGGGACGGCGGCCGTACGGACCGTCGCGGGCATCGCGGACGGCGGGCGCCGGCTGTTGCTGGTCGCCCTGGACGGCGCGCCGGAGTACCGCCGTGGCCTCACCGTCGCCGAGACGGCCGCCCTGATGCTCGGCCTGGGCGCACGGCAGGCCCTCAATCTCGACGGCGGCGGCTCGTCGACCCTGGTGGCGCGCGAGCGGGGAGCCTCCGCCGTCTCGGTGCGCAACCACCCCAGCGGCGGCGCGGAACGTCCCGTGCCCAACGGCATCGGCGTGTTCGTCGACCGCTGACGCCCCTCGCACCGCCGACATCACCGGTGGACCTGACCATCACCGGTGGACCTACGGTCTGAGGCTGCTGACCATGTCCGTCGTCGCCGTGAGCCCCTGGTGGATGGTCGGCGCCACGCTCGTGCTCGCCAGGTGGAAGCCGAGCAGGACGCAGACCAGGGCGTGCGACAGCCTCAGCGCGCCGTTGCGCAGGAAGACCACCGCGAGGATCGCCAGCAGCATCAGCACCGAGATGGAAACAGCCATCGTCAACCTCCTCCGCCACGTCCGTTTCGCGGCGTTCGGCCGCAAGTGTGGCGCAGCGGAGGGGCCGTTCGGGCGGCTGACCTGTCCGCCGAACGTGTGGTGTTCCGTCCGGGGCGTTACCCGGGCCGTTACGTGACGTCGTGCCGCGTCACGCGTCTCACGGCCGCTCGTGCGCGTCGAGGAACGCCTCCAGGCCCGCGAGGTCGTCCGTGTTGAGGTGGTCGACGCCGGCCGCGAGGAGTTCGCCCCACAGCGCGTCCCGTGCCGGGCCCGGCAGGTCGGGGGTGGCCCAGAAGCGGACCCGCTGCCCGCGCGCGTGGGCCGTCGAGACGATCCGGCGCAACTTGGCGCGTTCGGCCGCCGGGAAGGCGCCCACCCCGAGCCAGGTGAAGTTGAGCGTCCAGTTGTCGCTGATCAGCGGGACGAACGAGGCGACCGCCGGCCCGCCGAGGTCGGTCAGCCGGCCGTCGTAGAAGGCGCGGCGCACCTTCTGCGCCTCCATCGGCGCCCGGGCCGCGCGGTCGCCGGAGATCACGGCGGTGACCGGGCCGGGGAGGACGCGGCCGCGGTCGTAGGTCGTGAACAGGTCCCGGTACCGGCGCAGCCGGCGGTCGAGTGCGAGGTAGGTCGACGCCCCCTCGGTCTTGATGTCGACGAGCAGTTGCAGCGGCTCACGGTGTCCGCGGTACACCGCGCCGCGGTTGGCCCTGACGCGGGCCGCGAGGGGGTCGAGGTAGAGGGCGGCCAGGGTGCGGGACGGGTCGAGGTCGACCGCGTCGTGGGCGACCAGGAGCTCACCGTCGACGAGCCAGATGTCGGCCTCGACGCTGCCGAAACGGTGGCCGAGGGCGTCGTACAGGGGCCGCGGGTGCTCGTAGTCGTTGTGGGCGTGGGCGCGCCACAGGGGGCGCGGGCCGTGGTGGTGCCCGCCCGCCCATGCGTGGGTGGCGGGGAGGGCGGCGGTGCCCGCGAGGGCGGCGCCGACGGTGAGGAATCTGCGGCGGGTGCTGGCGGCCATGCTCTGCCTCCCGTGGGGGGGTGCCTGACTGGACCTCAGCGAGTATGGGGTCCGCCCGGGGCCCGGGTGCAGTGCCCCGCGACGAGTTGGCCGGACCGCCGCTGTGCGTTCACTTCTCCGGAGCCGGGCACCACGGCGCACGGCGGAGGGCCCGCCCCAGTTCGGGCGGGCTCCCCGCGGGTGCTGACGCGGCGGCCGTCAGGGCGCCCGGAGGTCCACCAGTTCGGCCAGGGCCGCACGGTGCCGGCCGGCCGTGCCGTATGCGATCGAGTCGGCCTTGGCGCGCTTGAGGTACAGGTGCACGGGGTGCTCCCACGTCATGCCGATCCCGCCGTGCAACTGGAGCGCCTCCTCGGCCGCGCGGACCGCGACGGGTCCGGCGCAGGCCTGGGCGACGGCCACGGCGATGTCGGTGTCATGGCCGGTGTCATGGCCGGTGGCCAGGGTGTCCGCCGCGTTGCGCGCCGCCGCCCGGAGGCCGGCGATCTCCAGCCACAGGTGGGCGAGGCGGTGCTTGAGCGCCTGGAAGCCGCCGACGGGCCGGTTGAACTGCTTGCGCTCCTTCAGGTGGCGGACCGTCTCGGTCAGGCACCAGTCGGCGAGGCCGAGTTGCTCGGAGGCCAGCAGTCCGGCCCCGGCGCGCAGGGCGCGTCGTACGGCGGGCCCGGCGGCGCCCAGTCGCGTCCCCGGTGCCCCGTCGAGGACGACCGTCGCCACCGGCCGGGTCAGGTCCAGGGACACCTGCGGTGTGACGGTCACGGCGTCGGCGGCCACCGCGTACAGACCGCCGTCGTCCGCGGGGACCAGCAGCACGTCGGCGACGGCGGCGTCCGCGATGCCGGTCAGCTCGCCGTGCAGGGCGCCGTCGGTCAGTCGTACGGTCCTCCGGGCGCCGTGCGGGGCCACGTCCAGCGCGACGGCGAGGACACCGACCGTACCGCCGGACGCCAGCGCGGCGAGCAACTCGCCGCCCCCGCACTCCAGGAGCGCTTCCGTGGCGACGACGGCGCTGGTCAGGTACGGCACGGGGGCGACGGCCCGGCCCAGCTCCTCCAGGACCACGGCGGCCTCGCGGTGCGTGGCTCCCTGTCCGCCCAGCTCCTCGGGTACCAGCAGTCCGGCGAGGCCCATGCCCTCGGTGAGGGTCTTCCACAGCGCGCGGTCGTGGGGCGCGCCGGACTCGGTGCGCGCGAGGACCCCCGCCGCGTCGCAGTGGTCCGTGAGCAGGGCCCGGACGGCCGTACGGACGTCGTCCTCCTCCGCCGAGTACAGCAGGTCGCTCCGTGCGCTCATCGGGAGAGGTCCTTCCACGCGACGTCCTTGTCGGTCCGCGGCTCGGAGGGCAGGCCGAGGACGCGCTCGGCGACGATGTTCAGCAGGACCTCGCTGGTGCCGCCCTCGATGCTGTTGCCCTTGGAGCGCAGGTAGCGGTAGCCGGCCTCCCGGCCGGTGAAGTCGACGAGTTCGGGGCGGCGCAGCGTCCAGTCGTCGTACAGCAGGCCCTCCTCGCCCAGCAGTTCCACCTCCAGGCCGCTGATCTCCTGGTTGAGGCGGGCGAAGGCGAGCTTGAGTCCGGAGCCCTCGGGGCCGGGCTGTCCGGCGACGAGCTGCTGGCGCAGCCGCTCCCCCGTCAGCCGGGCGACCTCGGCCTCGGTCCACAGGGTCAGCAGCCGCTGGTGCAGGTCGTGGGTGCGCAGTTCGGGGCGTGTCCGCCAGGTCCGGGCGACCGGGCCGATCATGCCGCCCTCGCGGGGCAGGCGCATCCCGCCGATGGAGACGCGTTCGTTCATCAGCGTGGTCTGCGCGACCCGCCAGCCGTCACCGACGTCACCGAGCCGGCGGTCGTCCGGGATGCGGACGTCGGTGAGGAACACCTCGTTGAACTCGGCCTCGCCGGTGATCTGCCGCAGCGGCCGGACCTCGACGCCGGGGTCGGTCATGTCGCAGAGGAAGTAGGTGATGCCCCGGTGCTTGGGCACGTCGGGGTCGGTACGGGCGATGAGGATGGCCCAGCGGGCGAGGTGGGCGCTGGACGTCCACACCTTCTGCCCGTTGACGATCCAGTCGCCGCCCCCGTTCCCGTCCTCGTCCCCGCCCCCGTCCCGTACGGCCCGGGTGCCGAGCGCGGCGAGGTCGGAGCCGGCGCCGGGCTCGCTGAACAGCTGGCACCAGATCTCCTCGCCCGTCCACAGCGGCCGCAGGTAGCGGCGCTTCTGCTGCTCGGTGCCGAAGCCGAGGATCGTCGGCGCGGCCATCCCCAGCCCGATGCCGATGCGCCGCGGGTCGTTGTCGGGGGCGCCCACGGCCGCCAGCTCCGCGTCCACGACGGCCTGCAGGGCGCGCGGCGCGCCGAGCCCGCCGAGGCCCTCGGGGAAGTGCACCCACGCCAGTCCCGCGTCGAAGCGCGCCCGGAGGAAGTCGAGGCGGTCCGTCGTCGCGACCGGGTGCGCGGCCAGCAGGTCGGAGGTGCGGCGGACGAGTTCGGCCGCGTCGGTCATGCGGCGGCCTCCAGCTCCGGGACGGTGCCCTCCTGCTCCGGTACGACGGCCACCCGGCCGGTCGTCACCCCGTCGGCGACCCGCTGCACGGCCGTGGCGGCCGCGCTCAGCGGCACCCGTTCGCTCACCAGCGGCCTGACCGCGCCCTTGGCGGCCAGCTCGGTGAGCTGCTCGTGGCAGCGCAGGACCAGTTCGGGGTTCTTGGTGTTGTACAGGCCCCAGTGCAGACCCATGATCGAGTAGTTCTTGATCAGGGCGTGGTTGAGAGCCGGGCTGGGAACGGAGCCGCTCGCGAAGCCGACGACCACGATCCGCCCCTCGAAGGCGACGGCCTTGGCCGACTGCGCGTACGCCGGGCCGCCCACCGGGTCGTAGATCACGTCGGCGCCGCGCCCGCCGGTGGCCTCCTTCACCGCGGCGACGACGTCCTCCTCGCGCCGGTCGACCACGAGGTCGCAGCCCAGCTCGCGGGCCACGGCGGCCTTGTCGGCGCCGCCCACGACGCCGATGACCGTGGCGCCCGCGGCCTTGCCGAGCTGCACGGCCGCGCTGCCGACCCCGCCCGCGGCGGCGTGCACGAGCAGCGTCTCGCCGGGTTCCAGCCGTGCCCTGCGGTGCAGGGCGAACCAGCCGGTCTGGTAACCGATGTGCAGGGCCGCGGCCTCGGCGTCGTCGAGCGCCTCGGGCGCGGGCAGGAGGGCCGCGGCGTCCGCGACGGCGTACTCGGCGAAACCGCCGTACGGCAGCGCCGGGGTGGCGATGACCCGCCGGCCGTCCTCGGTCTCGCCGCAGATCTCCAGGCCGGGCGTGAACGGCAGCGGCGGCCTGACCTGGTACTGCCCCCGGCACAGCAGGGCGTCGGGGAAGTTGACGTTCGCGGCGCGCACCTTCAGCAGGACCTGGCCCGCGCCGGGCGTCGGCCGCGCCGCGTCCGCGTCGAGGCGCATCGCCTCGCCCGGCTCGCCGTTCTCGTGCACGTGCCATGCCTGCATGCGGGGCCTCCACGGGTTGGTGTCGTCCGAGCGTGGGTCGCCTCGCATACTAAGCGGTCGCTTGCACGGAGGGAACAAGCCGGGGCGCCTCAGCCGGAGCGCTCCTCCCCGCCCGTCGGCCGCGCCCGAACATGCATCCGCTCCCCCTGCGGCCCGAACAGGCTCAGGAACTCCACCGGCCCCTCCCCCGTCGACCCGAACCAGTGCGGGACCCGCGTGTCGAACTCGGCGGCCTCCCCCGCCGACAGCACCACGTCGTGCTCGCCGAGCACCAGCCGCAGCCGCCCCGACATCACGTACAGCCACTCGTACCCCTCGTGCGTCCGGGCCTCCGGCTTCTCCGCGCTCCGGGGCACGACCACCTTGAAGGCCTGCAGGCCGCCGGGCTGCCGGGTCAGCGGCCAGTACGTGCGACCGTGCCGCACGATGGGCTCGGCACGGACCCGGGGGTCGCGCACCGGCGGCGCGCCCACCAGCTCGTCCAGCGGCACCTGGTGGGCGCGGGCGACCGGCAGCAGCAGTTCCAGGCTGGGCTTGCGCAGCCCCGACTCCAGCCGGGACAGCGTGCTCACGGAGATGCCGGTGGACCGGGACAGCGCCGCGAGGGTCACCTCCCGCTCCTTGCGCAGCCGGCGCAACCGGGGGCCGACCCCCGACAGGATGTCGTCCGCGCTCTTGTCGTTCTTGTCGTTCTTGTCGTTCTTGTCGCTCTTGTCGCTCTCGCCGATGCCCGTCATGCACTTATTGCAGGATCGGCAAAGCCGTTTGTCAATACCGCACCGGCCGCGCGACCGTGTCGTCATGGAGGTGGTCACCGTGACCGAGGCATACGCAGGGACCTACCAAGAGGCGTACGAAGTGGTCGTCATCGGCGGCGGCGCGGCCGGGCTCTCCGCCGCGCTGGTCCTGGGCCGGGCCAGGCGCCGCACGCTCGTCGTCGACGCGGGCGAACCGCGCAACGCGCCCGCCGCGCACATGCAGGGCTATCTGTCCCGCGACGGCATGCCGCCCGCGGAGTTCCTCGCCGTGGGGCGCGAGGAGATCGCGCGGTACGGCGTCGAGCTCGTCCGCGACAAGGCGGTGGACGTGCACCGCGACAGCGACGAGGACGCGGACGCGGACGCCGGGGACTTCGCGGTGGTGCTCGGCAGCGGGCGGACCGTCCGCGCGCGGCGGCTGGTCGTCGCCACCGGGCTGGCCGACGAACTGCCCCCGGTGCCCGGGGTCGCCGGACGGTTCGGGCGGGACGTCCTGCACTGCCCGTACTGCCACGGCTGGGAGGTGCGCGACGAGGCCTTCGGAGTGCTCGCCACCTCCCCGATGAGCGTCCACCAGGCGCTGCTGGTGACCCAGTGGTCCAAGGACGTGACCCTGTTCGCGCACACCGTGGGCGAGGACGCGCTGTCCGACGAGGACCTGCGCAGGCTGGCCGCGGCGGGGGTCTCCGTGGTGCCGGGCGAGGTCGTGGAGCTCGTCGTGGAGGACGACCGGCTGACCGGCGTACGGCTGGCCGACGGATCCGTGCACGCGCGGACCGCGGTGTTCGTCGCCCCCCGTTTCGTACCGCGCACGGGACTGCTGGAGCGGCTGGGCGCCGAGACGAAGGAGACCCCGTTCGGCAGCGCCCCGGTGACCGACGAGACCGGTCGTACCACCGTGCCGGGCGTGTGGGCGGTGGGCAACGCGACGCTCCTGTCCCAGCAGGTCGTGCACGCGGCGGGCGACGGGTACAAGGCGGCGGCCACGATCAACAACGAAATGATCATGGAGGACATCGAGCGCCGGGTACCGAACTGACCGGTCGCGGGGCCACCAGGTGTGAACCGGGCGCATCCGATGCACTCTGAGTGCATGCTGTTCGCCCGGCTCGCCCGTGTGTCCCAGGAGGTCGCCGCCACCCGTGCGCGCACCCGGAAGACCGTCCTGCTCGCCGAGCTGTTCCGGGAGACCGATCCGGAGGA
This sequence comes from Streptomyces sp. CRN 30, assembly GCF_034105845.1. NCBI lineage: Bacteria > Bacillati > Actinomycetota > Actinomycetes > Kitasatosporales > Streptomycetaceae > Streptomyces > Streptomyces sp. CRN 30. The sequence goes on from NZ_JAVRHI010000177.1 coordinate 7,144, forward strand.
CGTGCCGGTCGTCATCCCCTACCTGGCGGGCCGGCTCCCCCAGGGACGGCTCGGCATCGGCGCCAAGCTGCTCACCCAGCAGGTCGAGCCGGCCGCCGAGCCCACCCTCACCGTGCTCGGCGTGGACGCCCGGCTGACGGGGATCGGGGCGGTGAAGGGCACCGGCTCGCAGGCCGAGCGCAGGCGGCTGGTCGGCGCGCTGCTGGCGGCGGCCACCGAGGACGAGCAGCGGTACCTGGTCGGGCTGCTCACCGGCGAGGTCCGCCAGGGCGCCCTGGACGCGCTGGCCGCGGAGGGCCTGGCCGGGGCGACCGGAGCGGCCCCGGACGCCGTACGGCGTGCGGTGATGCTCGCGGGATCGCTGCAGACGGTGGCCATGGCCCTGCTCGCGGACGGCCCGCCGGCCCTGGAGGAGTTCCGGCTCACCGTCGGCCGCCCGGTCTGGCCGATGCTCGCGCACACCGCTTCCTCCGTGGCGGAGGCCGTGGGCAAGCTGGGTGCGTGCGCGGTGGAGGAGAAGCTGGACGGCATCCGCGTCCAGGTGCACCGCGACGGCGAGACCGTACGGATCTGGACCCGCACCCTGGAGGAGATCACCGACCGGCTGCCCGAACTGGTCACGGCGGCGCGGGAACTGGCGGAGGAACGATTCATCCTCGACGGGGAGGTGATCGCGCTGGACGAGGAGGGGCGGCCCCGGCCCTTCCAGGAGACCTCCGGACGGGTGGGCTCCCGGGTGGACGTCGAGGCGGCCGCGCGGCAGGTGCCCGTCTCGCCGGTGTTCTTCGACGCGCTCTCCGTCGACGGCCGCGACCTGCTCGACCTGCCGTTCACCGAGCGGCACGCGGAGCTGGCCCGGCTGGTGCCCGAGCCCATGCGGGTGCGGCGCGCGCTCGCGCACGGTCCGGACGACGTCCCGGGCGCGGAGCGGTTCCTCGCCGAGACGCTGGCGCGCGGCCACGAGGGCGTCGTGGTCAAGGCGCTGGACGCCCCCTACAGCGCGGGGCGGCGCGGCGCCTCCTGGCTCAAGCTGAAGCCCGTGCACACCCTGGACCTGGTGGTGCTGGGCGCCGAGTGGGGCACCGGCCGACGCGCTGAGTGGCTCTCCGTGCTGCGCCTGGGCGCGCGGGCGGCGGACGGGTCCTTCGCCATGCTCGGCAAGACCTTCATCGGGATGACCGACGCGCTGCTCGCCTGGCAGACCGAGCGGCTGCCGGAACTGGCGGTGCGGGAACACCGCTGGGGGTTCACCGTGCGCCCCGAGCTCGTCGTGGAGATCGCGTACGACGGGTTGCAGCGTTCCCGCCGCTACCCGGCCGGTGTCGCGCTCCGCTTCGCCCGCCTGGTGCGCTACCGCGACGACAAGACACCGGCCGGGGCCGACACGGTGGAGACGGTGCTCGCCGCGCATCCCGGGGTCGCCGCGCGGTCCGACGGCCCCACGGGGCAGGACGACGGAGCCGCCACGGAGCCCGGGACGGCCACCGGCCCCGAGGCGGACGGATGACTCCTGCCCGGCGCAGCGCGGGCCTGCTGCTGTACCGCCGCGGCGCGCACGGCCCCGAGGTGCTGCTCGGTCACATGGGCGGCCCGTTCTTCGCGCGCCGGGACGCCGGGGCGTGGACCGTGCCGAAGGGTGAGTACGGCTCCGACGAGTCCCCGTGGGCCGCCGCGCGCCGCGAGTTCCAGGAGGAGCTGGGCCTGCCGCCGCCCGGCGGGGAGGCCGTGCCGCTGGGCGAGGTGCGGCAGGCGGGCGGCAAGACCGTCACCGCCTGGGCGGTCGAGGGCGACCTCGATCCGGCGGCCGTGGTGCCCGGCACCTTCTCGCTGGAGTGGCCGCCGCGTTCGGGGCGCGTCCAGGAGTTCCCCGAGCTCGACCGGGTCGCGTGGTTCCCCCTCGACCGGGCCCGTCAGGTGATCGTGCGGGCGCAGACGGCGTTTCTGGACCGGCTGGCGGAGCACTCGCCCTGAGGGTGGTCCCGTCGGAAGCGGTCCCCCACCGCGCCCGCGTTGCGGTGCCCACCGCCGCGCGGGAAGGTCGACACAGAGCACGTCCCCCAGGAGGTCAGCCATGCCCATCGCCACGGTGAACCCGGCGACCGGCGAGACGCTCAAGACGTACGAAGCCCTCGGCGAGGAGGAGGTCGAGCGCCGGATCGCCGCGGCCGACGCCGCGTTCCGTGAGTACCGGACGACCTCCTTCGAGGAGCGGGCCCGGCTGCTGCGCCGGGCCGCCGAGCTGCTGGAGGAGGAGCAGCGGGAGGTCGGGCGCACGATCACGACCGAGATGGGCAAGCCGGTGACGCAGGCACGCGCGGAGGCCGACAAGTGCGCCAAGGCGATGCGCTGGTACGCCGAGCACGCGGCCGAACTCCTCGCCGACGAGCAGCCCGCCGGACACGACGTGAAGGACTCCGGGGGCACCCGGGCCTACGTCCGCTACCGGCCGCTCGGCCCGGTGCTCGCGGTGATGCCGTGGAACTTCCCGCTCTGGCAGGTGGTCAGGTTCGCCGCGCCCGCGCTGATGGCGGGCAACGTGGGCCTGCTCAAGCACGCCTCGAACGTGCCGCGGACAGCGCTGTACCTGGAGGACCTGTTCCGGCGGGCGGGCTTCCCGGAGGGCTGTTTCCAGACACTGCTGATCGGGTCGTCCGCGGTGGAGGGCATCCTGCGCGACCCGCGCGTGAAGGCCGCGACCCTCACCGGCAGCGAACCGGCGGGCCGCTCGGTCGCCTCGGTCGCCTCGGACGAGATCAAGAAGACGGTGCTGGAGCTGGGCGGCAGCGACCCGTTCGTGGTGATGCCGTCGGCGGACGTCGACCGGGCCGCCGAGGTCGCGGTGACGGCGCGCACGCAGAACGCCGGGCAGTCGTGCATCGCCGCCAAGCGGTTCATCGTGCACGAGGACGTGTTCGACGCCTTCGCGGAGCGGTTCGTGCGGGGCATGGAGGCCCTGAAGGTCGGTGACCCGCTCGACGAGGACACCGAGGTCGGTCCGCTCTCCAGCGAGCGGGGCCGCGACGACCTGGTGGAGCTGGTCGACGACGCGGTGGAGCACGGCGCCACGGTCCTGTGCGGCGGCGAGCGCCCCGACGGGCCCGGCTGGTACTACCCGCCGACGGTCGTCGCCGACGTCACCCCCGACATGCGCATCCACCTCGAGGAGACCTTCGGCCCGGTCGCCACGCTGTACCGGGTCGCCGACCTGGACGAGGCGGTCGCGGTCGCCAACGACACGCCGTTCGGGCTGAGTTCCAACGTGTGGACGGGCGAGGAGGCGGAGGTCGAGCGGTTCGTGCGGGACCTGGAGGCCGGCGGGGTGTTCGTGAACGGGATGACGGCGTCCCACCCGGCGCTGCCGTTCGGCGGGGTCAAGCGGTCCGGGTACGGGCGTGAGTTGTCCGGACACGGAATCCGCGAGTTCTGCAACATCACCACGGTGTGGCACGGGGCGTGAGCGTTCCGCGACTACCATCCCCCCTGTGAACCGCGAAGTGACCCTGCCTCTGATCGTCGACGACCGCGGCACGTTGCAGGTCTCGGCCGCCGATGTCAGCAAGTTGCTGCGTACGGTGGGCGGCCGGTGGCTGCACCTGGTGGAGGCCGGTGAGGACGGGCTCGACGAGGACACGGTGGCGGCCCTCACCATCGAGCTCGCCAAACTGGCCGACCGCATCGACGTGGCCTGCATCGCCCACAGCAGCGGGGCCGCCTCCGGGTGAGGGCCCGGGAGGGGCCCCGCGGCTCCCGCCTCAGGCGCCGTCCGGCGCCGGCTCCTCCAGCGAGGCCCAGAACATCGCCTCGTACGCCTGCAGCAGCCGCCCGTACCGGTGCACGAGGTGTTCGTCCACCCGTCCGGCGTCCAGCGCCGCCCGTACGGCCGTACGGGCCGACCGCTCCAGCTCCGGTGCGGGTTCCGCGAAGAAGTCGAAGAACCCGCAGGCCTCGTCCGAGAAGCCGTAGTGACGGCGCAGGCCCGCGGCGACGGCCGCGCAGTACCCGCCGAACGCCGAGAAGTTGGCGTGCAGGACGAGCAGCACGTCGGCCGGCGCGCCGTTCAGGGCGAGCCAGGCCACGTAGGCCGGGTAGGCCTGGCAGCCCGGCCGCGGCACGTACGCGGCGCTCCGGGCCCCGTCCGCGCCGCAGGCCTCGGCGAAGGCCCCCAGCCGCTCCCCCGCCAGTTCCTCGCCCCGCGCGAGGAGCGTGAAGAAGGGCTCGCTCGCCGGTTCCCGAGCGGCGGACTCCTGGGCCAGACGGAGGAACGCCCGGTGGTCCGCCGCCACCACCAGCCGCTGTTCGAGCGCCAGCGCGGCGAGGGTCTCCGGCCGGGCCGCGCCCCGGGCGATCAGCGGCACCAGCCGGTTGCCCCCGGGTTCCGGGGCGAGGCCGCGGGTGGTGGCCTCCAGCAGCGCTCGTGCACTGGCCGTCTTCGTCATCGTGTGCTCCCTCGGGTCCGGCCGTCCTGACGGTCCGGTGATACCCCGGCCGGCCGGCCGGCGCTGTCGCCGGTCCGGAGTAGTCCGGCGAGACCTGCACGCCTGGCCGGGCGATCGTGGAAGGCACCACCTTCCGCCCGGGGACGAAAGATTCCCGGATGGCGAAAGCAGGCGTTCCCCATGGCGACTTTGTGCAGACCGGCGGTCTCGGTCCCGGAACACGTGATCACGATGGAGGAGACTCTGCAGCTGGCGCGCGCCCGGCACCCCGACCATCCGCAACTGCCGCTGGCCCTGCGGCTCATCCGGAACACCGGTGTCCGCACCCGCCACATCGTGCAGCCCATCGAGGAGACCCTCGAGCACCCGGGCTTCGAGATACGCAACAAGGTCTACGAGGCCGAGGCGAAGGCGCGGGTCCCGGAGGTCGTACGGCGGGCGCTGGACGACGCGGAGACGCTGACCACCGACATCGACGTCATCATCTACGTCTCCTGCACCGGGTTCATGATGCCCTCGCTGACGGCCTGGCTGATCAACGCGATGGACTTCAGCAGCGACACCCGGCAGATCCCCATCGCCCAGCTGGGCTGCGCCGCGGGCGGTGCGGCCATCAACCGGGCCCATGACTTCTGCACGGCCTACCCCGAGGCGAACGCCCTCATCGTGGCCTGCGAGTTCTGCTCGCTCTGCTACCAGCCCACCGACCTGGGCATCGGCTCCCTGCTGTCCAACGGCCTGTTCGGCGACGGGGTCGCGGCCGCGGTCGTCCGGGGCCGCGGCGGCACCGGCGTCAAGCTGGAGCGCAACGGCTCGTACCTGATCCCCAAGACCGAGGAATGGATCATGTACGACGTCCGCGCCACCGGCTTCCACTTCCTGCTGGACAAGCGGGTGCCGGGCACCATGGAACCCCTCGCGCCGGCGCTCCACGGCCTCGCCAGGCGGCACGGCTGGAACGCCTCCGAGCTCGACTTCTACATCATCCACGCGGGCGGGCCGCGCATCCTGGACGACCTCAGCAAGTTCCTCCGGGTACCGCCGGCGGCCTTCCGCTTCAGCCGGGCGACGCTCACCGAGTACGGGAACATCGCGAGCGCCGTCGTCCTGGACGCGCTGCGCCGGCTCTTCGACGAGGGCGGGGCGGAGCACGCGGCGCGCGGGCTGCTGGCCGGGTTCGGCCCCGGCATCACCGCGGAAATGGCCCTGGGCCGCTGGCAGCACACGACGAAGGAGACGGTGTGAGATGACGACGAGCGAGACGGCTCCGGAGACGACCCCCATGCCCCCGGTACGGCACTGGCCCGCCCTCAACCTGACGGGGGTGGACTTCGACCCCGTCCTGACCGAGCTGATGCGGGAGGGCCCGGTGACCCGGATCCAGCTGCCCAACGGCGAGGGCTGGGCCTGGCTGGTGACGCGGTACGACGACGTGAAGCTGGTGACGAACGACCCCCGGTTCAGCCGCGCCGCGGTCGTCGGCCGCCAGGTCACCCGGCTGGCCCCGCACTTC
>NZ_JAVRHI010000178.1:0-10399 GCF_034105845.1 Streptomyces sp. CRN 30
GTGGCGCGGGCGCTGGCGGCCGACCCGGCGCTGCCGCTGGCCGCGGGCGGCGGCGCGCTGGCCAAGGAGATGATCCGGGTCAACCACTACGGACCGCAGGCGACCCGCGGGGCCGTGCTGGGCTGTCTGGCGGCGCTCGGCGCGGCGCTCTCCGAGAGGGGCGCGCGGACCGACACCGAAGGGGCGCGCGGAGCCGTCGAGGGCGCCTGGCGCGCGTAGTGCGGTCCTTTCCGGGACCTGAATTCGGGGTTCTTCGAAAACTCCGACAAACACAATTCCAGAATTCAATTCAAGGATAGTTTCCTTCATTCTTCTGCCCGCTTTTTTTGAGGCTAAACACACGGATTTCAGGAGCCTCGCAGTCCGCATTTCGGACACGCTTCACACGGGTTACGCGATTGTGACCCGTTACACAAGCTGTCCGTGATGCGGCTTTTGTGGCGGGCAAATCACCCCAAAACTTCGCCTCCTCGCGCGGACCCACGCGCTCGCGTGATAACACACGACACGCCCATACGTAACCCCGCCCGGCGATGCAATTTTCAATTCCGCTGGGTAAGTTCAATTTGCATGACTGCCGCACAAGCAGACCTGCAAATCGACCGTCCGAGAGTGGCGGACGGTGCCGCACTGTGGCGGATAGCGAGGGATTCCAAGGTCCTCGACCTGAACTCCTCGTACAGCTATCTGCTGTGGTGCCGGGACTTCGCCGCCACCTCGGCCGTCGCCCGCGCCGAGAGCGGCGAGGCGGTCGGTTTCGTCACCGGCTATGTGCGGCCGGACCGCTCCGACACCCTGCTGATCTGGCAGGTGGCGGTGGACGAGGCGTACCGCGGTCGCGGGCTCGCCGCCGCGCTGCTCGACGGTCTGGTCGCGCGCACCGTGGCGGAGCAGGCGCTGACCACCCTGGAGACCACGATCGCCCCGGACAACACCGCTTCGCAGCGCCTGTTCACCGCGTTCGCCGAGCGCCACGGCGCCCGGCTGGAGCGCGAGGTGCTGTTCGACGCGGACGTCTTCCCCGACGGACCGCACGAACCAGAAGTCCTGTACCGCATCGGCCCCCTGTCCGCCCCCGCCGGCACCCGCTGACGCCGGACTCACGCCACCGAGCCCTCCCGACTTCCCTCACCTCACCCCTCACGCACCGAGGAGCGATTCGTCGTGACCATCACCCAGCCCGACCTGAGTGTCTTCGAGACCCTGGAGTCCGAGGTACGCAGCTACTGCCGCGGCTGGCCCACCGTCTTCGACCGTGCGCACGGCAGCCGCATGTACGACGAGGACGGCCACGAGTACCTCGACTTCTTCGCCGGAGCCGGGTCCCTCAACTACGGGCACAACAACCCCGTCCTGAAACGCGCCCTGATCGACTACCTGGAGCGGGACGGCGTCACGCACGGGCTGGACATGTCGACCACCGCCAAGCGGCGCTTCCTGGAGACCTTCCAGAACCTGGTGCTGCGCCCCCGTGACCTGCCGTACAAGGTCATGTTCCCCGGCCCGACCGGCACCAACGCGGTGGAGTCCGCGCTGAAGCTGGCCCGCAAGGTCAAGGGCCGCGAGTCCATCGTGTCCTTCACCAACGCCTTCCACGGCATGTCGCTGGGCTCGCTCGCCGTGACCGGCAACGCCTTCAAGCGGGCCGGCGCCGGCATCCCGCTGGTCCACGGCACCCCGATGCCGTTCGACAACTACTTCGACGGCGCGGTCGAGGACTTCCTCTGGTTCGAGCGGCTCCTGGAGGACCAGGGCTCCGGCCTCAACAAGCCCGCCGCGGTGATCGTGGAGACCGTGCAGGGCGAGGGCGGCATCAACGTGGCCCGCCCCGAGTGGCTGCGCGCCCTGTCCGAGCTGTGCCGGCGGCAGGACATGCTGCTGATCGTCGACGACATCCAGATGGGCTGCGGCCGCACCGGCGCGTTCTTCTCCTTCGAGGAGGCGGGCATCACGCCGGACATCGTCACCGTGTCGAAGTCCATCAGCGGCTACGGCATGCCGATGTCGCTGTGCCTGTTCAAGCCGGAGCTGGACGTCTGGGAGCCCGGCGAGCACAACGGCACCTTCCGCGGCAACAACCCCGCCTTCGTCACCGCGACCGCCACCCTGGAGACGTACTGGGCGGACGGCTCCGCGATGGAGAAGCAGACCCGCGCCCGCGGCGAGCAGGTGGAACAGCACCTGATCTCCATCACCGAGGAGAACCTCGCCGACGTCAAGGAGTACCGGGGCCGCGGGCTGGTGTGGGGCCTGGAGTTCCACGACAAGGACCGGGCCGGCCGGGTCGCCAAGCGCGCCTTCGAGCTGGGCCTGCTGATCGAGACGTCCGGGCCGGAGAGCGAGGTCGTCAAACTCCTCCCCGCCCTGACCGTCACCCCCGACGAGCTGGACGAGGGCCTCAAGACCCTCGCCCGTGCCGTCCGCGAGACCGTCTGAATCCCGGAAGACGTTCCCGCATTTCCCCGTAGGACCCGAGTAGGAGGCATCGCCACACCGTGATCGTCCGTTCCTTCGACGAATTCAAGGGCACCGACCGGCACGTCAAGTCCGAGGGCGGGACCTGGGAGAGCACCCGCATCGTCCTCGCCAAGGAGGGCGTCGGCTTCTCCGTCCACGAGACCATCCTGTACGCGGGTACGTCGACGGACATGTGGTACCAGAACCACATCGAGGCCGTCGTCTGCACCAAGGGCGACGCCGAGTTGACCGACCGCGAGACCGGGAAGACTTACCACATCACGCCCGGCACCATGTACCTCCTGAACGGCCACGAGCGGCACACGCTCAAGGTCAAGGAGGACTTCCACTGCGTCTGCGTCTTCAACCCGCCCGTGACCGGACGGGAGGACCACGACGAGAACGGCACCTACCCGCTGCTCACCGAGGAGGTGTGAGGAACCGTGCCCGCGCCCACCACCGTCACTGACCTGTACCCCACCCGAGGCGCCACCGAGGTGTCCACTCCCCGCCAGGACCCGGTCGTCTGGGGCGCGCCCGACGCGCTCGGGCCGTTCGGGCCGAGCGACCTTCAGTCCTTCGAGCGCGACGGCTTCTTCGCCATCGACCAGCTCATCTCGCCGGACGAGGTCGCCGTCTACCGGGCCGAGCTGGACCGCCTCGTCGACAGCCCGGACATCCGCGCCGACGAACGCTCCGTCGTGGAGCCGCAGTCCAAGGAGATCCGGTCCGTCTTCGAGGTCCACAAGATCAGCGAGGTCTTCGCGAAGCTCGTGCGCGACGAGCGCGTCGTGGGCCGCGCCCGGCAGATCCTCGGCTCGGACGTCTACGTCCACCAGTCGCGGATCAACGTCAAGCCCGGTTTCGGTGCCAGCGGCTTCTACTGGCACTCGGACTTCGAGACGTGGCACGCCGAGGACGGCCTGCCCAACATGCGCACGGTGTCGGTCTCGATCGCGCTGACCGAGAACTACGACACCAACGGCGGCCTCATGATCATGCCGGGGTCGCACAGGACGTTCCTCGGCTGCGCGGGCGAGACGCCGAAGGACAACTACAAGAAGTCACTGCAGATGCAGGACGCCGGCACCCCCTCCGACGAGGGGCTGACCAAGATGGCCTCGGAGTACGGCATCAAGCTGTTCACCGGCAAGGCCGGGTCGGCGACCTGGTTCGACTGCAACTGCATGCACGGCTCGGGCGACAACATCACGCCGTTCCCCCGCTCGAACGTCTTCATCGTGTTCAACAGCGTGGAGAACACGGCGGTCGATCCGTTCGCGGCGCCGATCCGGCGTCCCGATTTCATCGGCGCGCGGGACTTCACGCCGGTGAAGTGAGACACCGCTGAAGTGAGACACCGGTGAAGTGAGACGCCGCTGACGCACCGCCGCCGGGCCGGTGCCTCCCCGTACGGAAACAAGCGGGAGGGCACCGGCCCGGCGGTGTCTCTACAGGGCGTCCAGCAGCCGGTCGACGTCCGCGGCGGTGTTGTACAGGTGGAACGCGACCCGCAGGTGTCCGGCCCGGTCGGAGACGACGATGCCGGCGCGGACCAGGCCGGGCTGCCGGTGGCCCAGTCCGGGCACGGAGACGATCGCCGAGCCCGGCGCGGGCACCGGCTCGTGGCCGAGGCTCCGCACGCCCGCCCGGAACCGGTCGGCGAGCGCCACGTCGTGGGCCCCCACGGCCGCCACGCCCAGTTCCTCGACGAGCGCGAGGGAGTGCCGGGCACCGGCGTAGGAGAACACCGCGGGGCTCTCGTCGAACCGCCGCGCCGAGCGGGCGAGTTCCCCGACCGGTCCGTACGTGCTGTCCCAGGGCCGCTCGCCCGCGACCCAGCCCGCGAACACGGGTGTGAGACCGCCGAGGTCCTCCGGTACGACGAGGAACGCGACGCCGCGCGGGCCCAGCAGCCACTTGAAGCCGACGGAGACGACCAGGTCGAAGTCGCCGGCGGTCAGCGGCAGCCAGCCGGCCGACTGGGAGACGTCGACGAGGGTCCGCGCGCCGTGCGCTCGGGCCGCCTCCCGCACGGCGGCCAGGTCGGCGATCCGCCCGTCGGCGGACTGGACGGCGCTCAACGCGACCAGCGCGGTGGACGGCCGGACCGACTCGGCGATCCGCTCCAGCGGCACGGCCCGCACCTTCAGGTCGCCGCGTACGTGGAAGGGGTTGACGAGGGAGCTGAAGTCGCCCTCGGCGGTGAGGACCTCGGCCCCGGTGGGCAGCGAGGAGGCGATGAGGCCGCAGTACACGGCGACGGACGCCCCGGTCGCGACCCGGTCGGCGGGCACCCCGGCGATCCGGGCGAACGCGGCGCGGCACGCCTCGACGTCGGCGAACCAGTCCCCCTGCTGCCCCGCCGCCGTGGCCGCGACGACGTCCCGCAGGGCGGCGGCGGTCCGGGCGGGCGGCAGGCCGGTGCTGGCGGTGTTGAGGTAGGTGGTCTCCGGGTCGAACTCGGCACGGACGAGCTTGTCGAAGGACTCCATGCCCTCACTGTGCGGGCGGCGCCCGCCCCGATCAACAGCGCCGGATCAGGGAGCGGTGCGCACGTCGAGGCGGAGCGCCAGGTGATGGTCGTCCGGGGCGGGCGGGTGCTCCGGGTCGGGGACCCAGCCGCGACGGGCGTAGAACGCCTGGGCGCGCCGGTTGTCGGCGTGCACGTCGAGGACGGCGGTCGCCCGGCCGTCGGCCCGCCACTGCTCGACGCAGGCGGTGTGCAGGGCGGTGCCGATGCCGGCGCGCCAGCGGCCGGGGTCGACGTGGAACTGGAAGAGCTTCACCGTGCCGGCGGGACCGTCCTGCGGCGGCCGGAACGAGGCGATGGCGACGACGGTCCCCCGCTCGACGGCGCAGAGCACCTGCCCGTCCTCCCGCCGCACGGCCTTCCGCCAGGCCCCGACCCAGTCGAACCCGGCCTCGGGCACCCCGTCCGGGTAGTACGTCGCCCGCGCCCGCGCGTGCAGATCGGCGACGACCCCCGCTTCAACGGCCAGCACACTTCGTATGATCACACCGGGAAGGACGACATCCCGACGATCACGGTTGCGCGCCCCTGGAAGGGGCGCGGGGCACGGCGCGAGCAACCACGACGCACCCGCACCCGGCACTGGTGCCTACCTCTCCAACCGCCCGTTGAACCGCCGCGGCAGCCCGAGTTCGTTCGCGTCCCGCAGCTCCACCGGCAGCAACGCCTCCGGCGTGTTCTGGTACACGACCGGCCGCAGCCACCGCTCGATCGCCGTCCCGCCCACCGACGTGGACGTGGACGTCGTGGCGGGGTACGGCCCCCCGTGGTGCTGGGCCGGCGCCACGGCCACGCCCGTCGGCCAGGCGTTCACCAGCACGCGCCCGGCCAGCGGCGTCAGCTCCGCCAGGATCTCCGCCCCGCGCCCGTTGCCCGCGGCCTCCTCGGCGGACAGGTGCACGGTGGCCGTGAGGTTCCCCGGCAGCCGCGTCAGCACCGCCTTCGCCTCGGCCTCGTCCGCGTAGCGGACCACGACGGTGACCGGCCCGAAGCACTCCTCCAGGAGCAGGTCGTACTCGCCCTCCCGGGCGAGCCGCGCGGCCGGCACCGTGAGGAAGCCGGGGCTGACCGTGTGCTCGCCGCCCGCGCCGGGCGTCACCGGCGCCTCGACGTCCGGGAGTTCGGCGCGCTCGGCGACCCCGGCGATGAAGTTGTCCCGCATCCGGTGGTCGAGCAGGACCCCGGCGCCGGTGTCGCCGACCGCCTCGGTCAGCGACTTGACCAGCTGGTCACCGGCGGCGCCGGCCGGGGCCAGCACCAGGCCGGGCTTGACGCAGAACTGCCCGACGCCGAGCGTCATCGACCCGGCGAGACCGGTACCGATCGCCTCGGGGCGTTCCGCCGCCGCGGCCTCGGTGATGACGACGGGGTTGAGGGAGCCCAGTTCGCCGTGGAAGGGGATCGGCACGGGACGGGCCGCCGCCGCGTCGAACAGGGCGCGTCCGCCGCGCACCGAGCCGGTGAACCCGGCGGCGGCGACCAGCGGGTGCTTGATGAGTTCGAGGCCGGCCTCGAAGCCGTGGACGAGGCCCAGCACGCCCTCGGGGATGTCGTGCGCGGCGGCGGCGCGGCGCAGCACCGCGGCGACCAGCTCGGACAGGCCGGGGTGGTCGGGGTGGGACTTGACCACGACCGGGCAGCCGGCCGCGAGCGCGCTCGCGGTGTCGCCGCCGGGGACGGAGAAGGCGAAGGGGAAGTTGGACGCCGAGTAGACGGCGACGACACCGAGCGGCACCTTGTAGCGGCGCAGGTCCGGGATCGGCGGCGTGGCGGTGTCGTCGGGGTGGTCGACGACGACACCGAGGAACTCGCCCTCGTCCACAATCTTGGCGAAGGCGCGCAGCTGATAGCAGGTGCGGGCGAGTTCGCCGGTCAGGCGGACCGGGCCGAGCGCCGTCTCGGCGTCGGCGGCCTCGACGAGGGAGTCCTTGGCGGATTCCAGTTCGTCGGCGGCCGTGCGCAGGAAGGCGGCGCGGACGGTGCGGTCGGCGAGCGCCGCGCGCGCGGCGTGCGCGGCGCGGACGGCGGCGTCCACGTCCTGGGCGGTGGCCTCCACCGCGACCTGTTCGCGCTGCTTCCCGGTACGGGGGTCGACACTCCAGACTGGTGCTGCTGCCACCGCGGGTCCCTCCAGATCTAGGGACGTTCGATATACTGAACGCTGTCTCCATGGATGAATACCCAGCGAGACTATTTCGCGTCCAACGAGGGGGTCAAGGCCGATGTCGACAGGCGAGACTGGCGGCGGAGCGCAGGTCAAGTCCGCTGTGCGGACCGTCGAGCTGCTGGAGTACTTCGCGGGCCGCCCCGGCATGCACTCCCTCGCCTCCGTCCAGGAAGCGGTCGGCTATCCCAAGTCCAGCCTGTACATGCTGCTGCGCACCCTGGTCGACCTCGGCTGGGTGGAGACGGACGCCACGGGCACCCGGTACGGCATCGGCGTACGGGCGCTCCTGGTCGGCACGTCGTACATCGACGGCGACGAGGTGGTCGCGGCGGCCAGACCCACCCTGGACCGGCTCTCCGACGACACCACCGAGACCATCCACCTCGCCCGTCTCGACGGCACCAACGTCGTCTACCTCGCCACCCGGCAGTCGCAGCACTACCTGCGGCCCTTCACCCGGGTCGGGCGCCGGCTGCCCGCCCACTCCACCTCGCTGGGCAAGGCGCTGCTGAGCACGTACAGCGACGAGCAGGTCCGCAAGATGCTGCCCGAGACGCTCCCGGCGCTGACCGAGCACACCCTGACCGACCGGGAGAAGCTCATCGAGGAGCTGCGCCAGATCCGGGAGCAGGGGTTCGCCGTGGACCGCGAGGAGAACACGCTGGGGCTGCGCTGCTTCGGCGTGGCGGTGCCCTACCGCACCCCCGCGCGGGACGCGATCAGCTGCTCGGTGCCGGTGGCGCGGCTGACGCCCGCGCACGAGCAGCTGGTCAAGGACGCGCTCTTCGACGCCCGGGACCGGCTGCTGCTGGCGACCCGCAGGCTGTGAAGCACCGGCGGGCCCGCATGAGAGCGCGATGAGAAAACGGGCGGAAGGGAACGTTTCCCCTCCGTCCGTTCGTCGTCCCGAGCGGGATGAACAAGACGATCAGGCGCGCCTCCGTCTTCACACTGGTCCTGGTGTTCGCACTGCTGGTGCGGGCCACCTGGGTGCAGTTCTACGACGGCCAGGCGCTCGCGGACGACAAGGACAACCGGCGCAACGCGATCCAGACGTACGCGGGGCCGCTGGGCAACATCATCGTGGCCGGCGAGGCGGTGACCGGCTCGGCGAGAACGAAGGGCAGTGACCTCGCCTACAAACGCACGTACAAGGACGGTGAGCTGTACGCGGCGGTGACGGGCTACGCCTCGCAGGCGTACGCCCCGACCCAGCTGGAGGGGATCTACGAGGACCTGCTCAACGGCACCGACCCGCAGCTGAGGACGGTGATGGACACCGTCACCGACCAGCGGGCCGACCCGGGCGACGTCATCACGACGATCGACCCGGACGTGCAGAAGGCCGGGTACGAGGCGCTGGGCGACAACAAGGGCGCCGCCGTCGCGATGGACCCGAAGACCGGGAAGATCCTCGCGGTGGTCTCCACCCCGTCCTACGACCCGGCGTCGCTGACCGACGCCAACACCGCCGGAACGGCGTGGAAGAAGCTCACCGGGGACGCCGAGAAGCCGCTGACCAACCGGGCGCTGCGCCAGCCGCTGCCGCCGGGCTCGACGTTCAAGCTGGTGGTGGCGTCGGCCGCGCTGGAGGACGGGCTCTACTCGTCGGTGGACGAGCGGACCGACAGCCCCGACCCGTACACGCTGCCGGGCACCGTCACCCCGCTCTCCAACGAGAACCCGGACGCGCCCTGCGAGAACGCCACGATCCGGGTGGCGCTCCAGTACTCCTGCAACAACGTCTTCGGCAAGATGGCCGTCGACCTCGGCCAGGACAAGGTCCGGGCGATGGCGGAGAAGTTCGGCTTCGACGACGACGAGCAGGACGTGCCCGTCCGGGCGTACACCAGCGTGTACCCCGAGGACATGGACGAGGCGCAGACCGGTCTGTCGGGCATCGGCCAGTTCGACGTGACGGCGACACCGCTGCAGATGGCGATGGTCTCCGCCGCCCTCGCCAACGGCGGCGAGCTGGTCTCCCCGCACATGGTGGCGCAGACCACCGACAGCGGCGGGGACGTGCTGAAGGACTACGACGAGGACGCGGAGACCAAGCGGATCGTCAGCGCCGACACCGCCGAGCAGCTCCGGTCGGCGATGGAGACGGTGGTGGAGAAGGGCACCGGTTCCAACGCGCGGATCGACGGCGCCACCGTCGGCGGCAAGACCGGTACCGCGCAGCACGGCGAGAACAACAGCAAGACGCCGTACGCCTGGTTCACGTCCTGGGCCACCGACGACTCCACGGGTGAGCAGGTCGCCGTGGCCGTCATGGTCGAGCAGTCGGACGCGGCCCGCTCCGAGGTCAGCGGCAACGGACTGGCGGCGCCGGTGGCCAAGGCGATGATGCGGGCGGCGCTGGACGACTGACCTCGCTGGTAAAGTGCCGCTCCCCGTCCGAGGAGAGACGCCCGTGGGCACTGTCGTCGACGACGCCGCCTCCGTGGAGTTCCATGACTTCTTCGAGCGTCACTACGCCGAACTGTCCCGGCTCGCCCGCCTGCTGACGGGCGAGCCGGACATCGCCGACGACCTGGCGGCGGACGCGCTGCTGGCGCTCTGGCACCGCTGGGACCGGGTCCGCGCGGCCGACCACCCGGTGGCCTACGCGCGCGGGGTCGTCGCCAATCTGGCCAGGACCCGGGTGCGCAGCGCGGTGCGGGAGCGCCGGCGCGTCGCCCTGTTCTGGGCGCAGCGCGAGGAGCGGACCGAGGACCCCGACGTGGCCGACGTCGTCGATGTGCAGGAGGCGCTGCGCAGGCTGCCGTTCCGCAAACGGGCCTGTGTCGTGCTGCGGCACGCCTTCGACCTGTCGGAGAAGGACACCGCGCTCACCCTGGGCGTGTCGGTGGGTACGGTGAAGAGCCAGACCTCCAAGGCGATGGCCGAACTGCAGCGGTCGCTGGGCACCGAGCGGGCCGTGCAGAAGGTGCACGCCGTGGCGGGGGCGGGCGGCACGGTACGGCGGACCGGCACGGCCGGGGGGAGGAACCGGTGACCGGGCGGCCGGACGGGCACGAGGAGGTGCGGGCCCGGCTGCGGGAGGCGGCCGGGGCGCACGCGCCCGACCGGGTGCGGATGCTGGCCCGGGTGGAGCGCGGCATGGCCGCCGCCCCCGGCCCCGGACCGGCGCGGCCGCCGCTCGGCTGGCTGCGGGTGGCGGGCGCCGGCGTCGCGGTGACCGCGGTCCTCGCGGTGGGCGGCCGGGCGGTCACCCAGGCGGTGCGGGACGAGCCGCC
>NZ_JAVRHI010000179.1:0-8607 GCF_034105845.1 Streptomyces sp. CRN 30
GGCCCGGCGGGCCTCGGGTGCCACGTCGGCGGCCCGCCGCTCGGCGGCGAGCCGGTCCTCGGCCTCGGCCCGGTCGAGGCCGAAGTCCCGCCGCATCGCGTCGAGGAGCGAGGCGGAGGCCGCCGCCTCCGGGACGGCGGCGGGGGTGTCGTCGGCGGCGGCCGGGAGGGAACCGGCCGCCGTCCAGCTGCCGAGCATGAGCAGGACGGCCAGCCCGACGTGGTTGAGTCTGCTGCGTCTCACGGGAGTTGCCCTTCGTCGTTCCAGCAAGGTGGGGGTGGAACAACCGCTGTCTGAGAGCGCTCTCACAAGGGGTTGGACAGAGCTTAGCCAGAGCGGTGCCGACAGGTCCATGCCAATGCGGCGACGAAATGCGCGGCACCGGCGCCGACCGGTGCCGCCCCGTGGCGCTCCGGTACCGGGCGGTCGGGTACCTGACAGGTGTCAGGGGCGCGGCGGGGGCGCGTCCCGGTGGAGGTCGCGTTCCATGAGGATCAGCGCGCGCTCGCGCACACAGTCGGCGTGCACGGTCACCGCGCGCGGGTCGAGCCCGTCGATGGCGGACTGCACGGCCTCCAGCGCCTCGTCGAACCGCCGCAGCCGCCGCAGCGCCGACGCCCTGCGGAACAGGGCCTCGGCGTCGAGGCCCGCCGCGAACGCGGGCGAGTCCAGCAGCCTGAGCATCAGCTCCGGCTGGCCGGGCAGCGCCTCGCCGAGCCAGACGCCGTGCAGCAGCGCGTGGACGACCTTCCGGTCGTCGGCGGCACGGGCCAGCACCGCCTCCAGCAGCGGCAGCCCGGCGGTACGCGACCGCCCCAGCAGGGCGAAGGCCCGCATGGCGGCGACGTACGGATCGGTTCCGGCGCCGTCGGCCGGGTCCCCGCCCGCCCCGCCGGAGAAGAACTCCTCGGGGCCGGAGAGGAACTCCCCGGGTCGTGAGAAGAACTCCTCGATGTCCCCGCACCGGAAGTCGTAGCGCAGCGTGGTCAGGAAGCAGTGCCACAGGGCCCGGCCGTACGGGGCGCCGGGGTCGGTCCCGGCCACATGGGCGCCGGTGAGGAAGACCAGCGCGCTGTGCCCGTCGGCCCGCGCGCGCCACGCCAGGTCGGCCGTCACCCGCACCGACTCCCGCCAGTCCGCCCGGCCCCGCGCCAGCCAGCAGGCCGCCTCCCGGGTCCAGTCGCGCCCCGAGGCGACCTCCTCGGCGACCCGGGCCCGTACCATCACCCAGCCCCGGTCACGCCCGGCGGGACCGTCGCCGGTCAGCGCGTGGGTCACGGCGTCGGCCGCTCGCGGCAGCCGCCACAGGCCGCGCGCGACGTGCTCCGTGACGGGTGTCCACGACGCGGGCAGACCGGCCACCGCCTCGACCGCCCGCCGCAGTTCCGGGTCGTGCTCCACGCGCATCGACGTCGCCTCCTGACGTGGTCCGCGGGCGCGGACGGTGCCTCATGTCTCCCTCCGGGGAGCGGGCGCGTAACGCCGCCCCGGCGGGACCCGCGCGGGCGGCACGGCCGATACGACGCAGAAGCGATGCGAGTTGTCCGCCGCACGGGTCGATTTCGACGATGGCGTGTACCGGAGGCGCCCGGTCCCCCCGGGGCGCGCCACCGGCGCACGCAGGGTCGCCTTCACTCAGGAGCGGACATGAGCGTCACCGAGACCGCCGCACCGCGCCGAGCAGCGCGGTGCACCGCCTTCACGCGGGGCGAGGAGGCGCAGCTGGCCGCCGCCTACCGGGCCTGGTCGCCGCTGGTCCGGGCGCTGGCGCGGCGCATGCTGGGCGACACCCGGGACGCGGAGGACGTCACCCAGCAGGTGTTCGCCGCCGCCTGGCGCGGACGTCACGGCTACCGCCCCGAGCGGGGCTCGCAGCGGAACTGGCTCATGGGCATCGCCCGACGCAAGATCGCCGACACGCTCTCCGCCCGGTCCCGGCAGTCCGAACTGGTCGCGGCGGCGGGCGCCGCCCTCGCGGTACGGCCCGGCGACCCCGGCGCACGGCCCGAGGTCGTCCTCGACCGGCTCGTGATCGGGCAGGAACTGGTCAAACTGCCGGCCGCCCAGCAGACCGTCCTGCGGATGGCCTACTACGACGACCTGTCGCAGACCCAGATCGCCGAACGCACCGGCTGGCCGCTCGGCACCGTCAAGAGCCACGCGCGGCGCGGCCTGCACCGGCTCCGGGACAGCCTGGGCAGCCGGCCCGAGTCCTCCTGACCGCCACGGCACCGTACGCCCCGTCGCCACGCGCGGGGCGTCTTCCACGTCCGGGCCCGTCCGGGCCGGCGGTTGCCGGGCCGAGGAACGGGCACTCAGTGCGCGCGGAGACACCGCGGGGTCACGGACATGGGAGATACGCGTGGCAGTTCGTCATCGACTGGTGCAGGCGAGCCCGCGAGCGGTGTGGGCGGTCCTCGCCGACCCCGAGAGCTACGTGCGCTGGGTGGTGGGACCCTGCGAGGTCACCCCGCAGCGGGGACGGTGGCCCGAGGTCGGGGCCACCATCCACTACGAGATGCCCGTCGGACCCGCCCGGCTGTCCAACGAGACGGTCGTGCGCCGCTGCGAAGAGGGCTCCGTACTGGAACTGGAGGCCAAGGCCGGACCGCTCGGCACGGGGCGCATCGCCCTGGAACTGCGGCCCTGGGGCGACGACTGCTTGATCTTCGTCGACGAGCACCCGCTGCGCGGACCCGGCGGCGCCCTCCACAACACCGCGGTGGAACTCTTCATCCACCTGCGCCACCGCGCGATGCTCGCCAGGCTGGCGCACCTCTGCGAGGAGCGGGACGGCCGGAAGCCGCGCGGAGCCGCCCACACCCGACCGGAGGCCGGTCATGCCTGACGCCGTCGTCATCGGCGCCGGCCCCAACGGCCTCGTCGCCGCCAACCTGCTCGCCGACGCCGGCTGGAGCGTGGCCGTCCTGGAGGAGCAGCCCGAACCCGGCGGAGCGGCGCGTCACGACACGGCGGTCGCGGACGGGTTCGTCAGCGACCTGTTCAGCTCCTTCTACCCGCTGGCCGCCGCCTCCCCGGTCCTGGCCGGACTGCGGCTCGGCGACCACGGACTGCGGTGGAGCCACGCGCCGCACGTGCTGGCCCACCCGCTCGGCGACGGCACGTGCGCCGTCCTCGACCGCGACGTCACCACCACCGCCGCGTCCCTCGACGCGTTCGCGCCCGGCGACGGCGACGCGTGGCACCGGCTGCACGACGTCTGGGAGCGCTACCGGGCGGACATCCTGGACGCCCTGTTCACTCCCTTCCCGCCGGTACGGGCCGCCGCGCGGCTCGCCCTCAGGCTGCGGGTCGGCGGCGGGCTGCGGCTGGCGCGCAACCTGCTGCTGCCGGTGCGCCGCATGGGGGAGGAGGAGTTCCGCGGCGAGGGCGGCAGACTGCTCCTGGCCGGGAACGCGCTGCACGCAGACCTCTCCCCGGAGTCCGCCGGCAGCGGCGGCTTCGGCTGGCTGATGTCGATGCTCGGCCAGACCTACGGGTTTCCCGTACCGGTCGGCGGCTCCGGCGCCCTGACCGCGGCCCTGGCGCGGCGGCTGACCTCCCGCGGCGGCACCCTGCGCTGCGGGGAGCGCGTCGAGCGCGTCGTCGTCCGGGACCGGCGCGCCGTCGGCGTCGTCACCGCCGGGGGCGAGACGGTCGCCGCGCGCCGCGCGGTGCTCGCCGACGTGTCCGTGCCCGACCTCTACGGCGGGCTCGTCGACGCGGCCGACCTGCCCGAACAGGTACTGGACGACGTACGGCGCTTCCAGTGGGACTTCGCCACGTTCAAGGTCGACTGGGCGCTGGACGGGCCGGTGCCGTGGCGCGCGGAGGAGGCCGCGCGGGCCGGGACGGTGCACCTGGCCGACGGCCTCGACGAACTGACCCGGTTCATGGCCCAGATCTCCCAGCGCCAGGTCCCCGACCGGCCCTTCTCGCTGTTCGGGCAGATGACGACGTCCGACCCGACCCGTTCGCCACGCGGCACGGAGTCGGCCTGGGCGTACACGCACGTCCCGCACGAGGTCCGGGGCGACGCCGGCGACGAGGGCCTCACCGGGAGCTGGGACGCCAAGGAGCGGGAGATCATGGCCGACCGGGTGGAACGCCAGGTGGAGCGGTTCGCCCCCGGCTTCCGGAAGCTGGTCAGGGCCCGGCGCGTCCTGGCCCCGCCGACGCTCCAGGCGCTGGACCGCAACCTCCACGGCGGGGCGATCAACGGCGGTACGACCGCCATCCACCAGCAGCTCTTCTTCCGCCCCGTGCCCGGCACCGGCCGCCCCGAGACCCCCGTCGCCGGGCTGTACCTGGCCTCCGCGGGCGCCCACCCGGGCGGCGGCGTCCACGGCGCCCCCGGCGCCAACGCGGCCCGCGCGGCACTCCGCCGCCACCGGGGCGACGGCCTCCAACGCGTCCAGCGCCTCCTCACCCACCGCGACCGCACGGGCGACCGCGGAGCCGGGCGCTCAGCCTTTTAACCCTGGCTCCGGCGGCGGGGCGTGCTCCTGGTGTCCGGGTCCGGGACCGTGCGGGCCAGTGCGCGCAGCAACCGTGAGCGGGCGCCGTCCGGCACCGTCCACAGGGGCTCGCCCCGTAGCCCCCACCGCTCCAGCAGCGCGTCGGCGGCCAGGAAGCCGGAGGTCGCCGCCCGCTCCATGAGGGCCACCGGGAGGTCCGTGCGGACCAGGTCGCCGGCGACCACCAGGGCCGGGTCGGAGGTGCGGACGGTGGGGCGGTCGGCGTAGCCGCCGACGGGGAACAGGGGGCAGTCCGCCCGCCACTCGTGCCGCTCGGCCACGATCCGCGCGCGGCGGGTCTCCGGGTACACCCGGTACAACTGGTCGATCAGGCGCTTCTCCTCCACATCCCGGACGGCCGTCGACGGCAGGGCGTACGCGTGCAGTTCGACGATGGAGCCCCCCGTGCGCGCCGCCCAGCGCGCCGCCTCGCCCTCCCACGCGGAGAGCACACTGACGTTGTCCAGCGTGCCGTACCCGCTGGTGCCCAGGAAGCCGGGCCGGCCGGGCGCCACCGGCCGGTCCAGCCACAGTCGCGACACCAGGAACGGCGGCGCCGTCCGCAGCCGTGCCACCCGCTCCCGCCAGGCCGCGTCCCCGAGCCCCGGCGAGCGGCCCACGAGGCTCCGCAGCCCTCCGGCGTCCAGCGCCAGGACGACCGCGTCGTGGCGCCGGGCGGCCCCGGCCGCGTCGGCCACCTCGTACCCGGCCGCCGCCGATCCGCGTACCGCCTCCACCGGTGACGACGTCCGTACGTCCGCGCCGAGCGCGGCGAGATGCCGGGCCAGCGGGTCCCAGAGGGCTCGCGGATACGGCTCGTCGGGCACGTCGAAGAGCAGCCCCTCGCTGGAGCCGAGGAAGTAGATGTGGAACATCAGCGCCATCTCGGCGGCCGACAGCTCCCGGGGGTCGGCGAAGAAACTCCGGGAGAACACCTCGAAGGCCAGGTGCCGCGCGGCGGCGGGAAAGCGCAGCGCGTCCAGGAAGTCGTGCGCGCTCACGTGGTCCCACCGCTCGTGCACGCGCCGTGTGCTGATGTCCAGCAGGGGCAGGGCCGCCGCGGGCCGGAGCGCCAGCAGGTCGCGCGGCCCGAAGCTGGGGCTCAGCGCCACGAAGCCGAGGGCGCTCCACGGCGGCGTGCGCGGCACCCGCCGGAACCCGTCCCGCAGGCCGTCGGCGTGCAGGAGGGGGTAGTCGGGCAGCCCGGTGAGCATCCCCAGCGCGGGGTCGGCCCGGCGCAGCAGGCTCCGCAGGTTGTAGTACTGCCGGAAGAAGGCGTGGAAACCCCGGCTCATCGTGGCGGACGTGCCGTCCGGCAGCGCGACGGGCCATCCGGCGACCCGGCCGCCGAGCACGGGTTCGCGTTCGTGCAGGACGACCCGGACGCCCCGCTCCGCGAGGAGCGTGGCCGCGGCCAGTCCCGCGATGCCGCCGCCGACCACCGCCACCGACGGCGGCTCACCGGCGACGCGTGCGCGGCCGGGCCTTACGGGCAGCGCCCGAGCCCGCCGGTCCCGGCCGGGCACTCCCGTTCCGCGCCGGGTCATCGGGCCTCCTCCCGGTCCGCCGCCGGGCGCCGCGCGACGAAGGTGTGGGTGACACCGGTCTGCCAGCCCGGCAGCGGCAGCACTCGCACCCCGTCGAACCCGGCCCGTTCCAGCCGGGCGCCGAAGCCGGGCGCGGTGTCGAACTCCAGCACGCTGCGCCACAGATGGCGGTACAGCTCCCGGTTGCCGGTCGCCGTGCCCAGCGGCAGTACGACGCCCTGGCAGACCGCGGAGCACACGAGCCGGTCGGTGCGCCGCCCGCCGAGCGCGTAGTCGTGCACGGCCAGCCCGCCGCCCGGCGCCAGCAGCCCGAACACCGAACGCAGGACGGCGTCGGGGTCGGCGACATTGCGGAACAGGTACGCGGCGAAGACCGCGTCGAACGGCCCGCCCACGTCGGCGCGGTGCAGGTCCTCGGCGGGCGCGTGCACGAACCGCACCCCGGCCCGCCAGCTCTTCGCACGGGCCCGCCGCAGCATCCCCGCCGAGGCGTCGACCCCGGTGATCCGCGCGCCGGGCAGCGCCGCGGCGAGCGCGGCCGTCGACGCCCCCGTGCCGCAACCGAGGTCCAGCACCCGCGGGGCGCCCCCGGCGGGACGACCGGTCGCCACGGCGGCCGCGGTCGGCCCGGCCAGCCCGGTCGGTCCGGTCAGCCCGGTCAGCCCGGCCAGGCGGCGGGCCGAGCGGCGCAGGTGGGCGTGGTAGCCGGGGTTGAGCGCGACCAGCCGGTCGTAGGTGTCGGCACCGCGGTCGAACGCGGTGGCCAGCGCGGTGTCGCGCAGCAGGGGCATCGCACAGCTCCAGGTGGGTGGCGGATCTCAGGGGGAGCGGCGCAGCCACGGCAGTTCCGCCGTGGTGCGCAGCATCGGCAGGACGGGCGTGCGCACACCGACCGCGAGGTCCTCCCACAGCCGGGTCCGCCCGTCGAGGAAGCGCAGCAGACGGCCCACCGGCACGCGGTCGAAGAGCCGGAAGAACAGGTCGGGGCCGTCGACCCGGCCGGTGTCCAGCGCCCGCAGCAGCACCGCGTCCATCAGCCGGGCGCGGGCCGCGTGCGGGGGCGGCGGGACCGGGCGGCGCCCCGCCCGGACGGCACCGGCGATGGCCTCCGACTGCCGCTGCACGGCGGCGAACGTGTACCCCGTGGACGGCCGCGTGGCCCCGCCCGCCGCACCGATCCGGAAGACCCGTCCGGCGCTCCGCCGCGCGAAGACGGCGTCCGTCATCGGGATGACGCCCTGCTCGGTCGAGAGGACCTGGGTGGCGCCGGTGCCGAGGACCCGGCGCGTGTAGTCGTCGAGGGCGAGGTCGTAGGCGGCCGTGCCGAGCGGCGCGGGACCGAACTCGGTGTACTCCACCAGCGCGGTGCGGCGGCCGGTGGGCAACACGTAGCCGAAGGAGAGGCCGTGGGCGGGCTGCGGGGTGCGGAAGTCCATCAGGTCGACCACGCCCGGGTCGAACACCGGCCGCTCGGTCCGCACGAACCAGCCCCGGAAGTGCTGGAGGAGCCGGGTGCGGGCGGCCGGCGGGCGCTCCGGCGGGCGGGAGTCGAACACCCAGCGGGCCCGCAGGTCCACGGGGGAGCCGGCGGCGTCCGTGCCGCTCACCCGTACGGTCCCGTCGGACCGGTCGGCCACCGAGGCGACACTCGCCTCGACCCGCCGGGTCAGCGGGTGCCCGGCCAGGTCGCGGTCGACCAGGGCCTCGAAGTCGTCCGAGCGGATCATCTTGTAGCGCAGCGGGGCGATGTGCCGCCGCAGCTCCGCGCCGTCCGGGCCGCGCACCCGCAGCCACTGCCAGGACGCCGTCATCGCATGGTCGAAGCGGCCCGGTCCCGCCTCCCAGAAGCACCAGGTGCGGCCCGGTACCCGCAGCGGGCCCGGGGGAGGGCCGACCAGAGCGACGGAGGGGGCGGCCGCCGTGCGGCGCGGGTCCGGCGCGCGCAGCCGGTGCGCCAGTGACAGGCCCGCCGCGCCCGCTCCGACGATGACGATGTCCGCGTCCGGCACGCCCGCCACCCCTTTCTGCCGTCGTCGCGTCGAGGCCGTTGTTGTCGTCATGGTCATGGCCATCGTGGTGGCCGTGGTGGCCGTCGTGGCCGTGGCCGTGACCGTCGTCGGCCCGGACGGCCCGGCGACGGTCGGCCGGCGCCGGACCGCACGGGCGGTCCGGCGGTCTCGGCGGAGTATTCCGCTCCGGGAACGCCCGCGGATGCACGGCGCGCTGGAGGCCCGGCGGCCGCTGCCCGCCGAGCGGGTGAGCGGCGCGGGTGATCGGACGAAGAGCGCGTGGCGCGGTCCGCGCCGGGGGAAGGCATCAGCCCACCGCCGGGTGTGCCGAGGACGGAGATCCACGGCCGGCGGCCCGGGGCGCATCCGGTGCGCCCCGAGGGGCCGAAGAGGACTGAGAAAGATCGCTGCCCGTACCGACGACGAGAGGACACGGGATGCGCCCCTGCCGCACCGGCCCCGCCCCGCGCCCACCCCACCCGGAGGACCCGGCCCGCCCGTTCCCGCCCGCCGCGCGGACGCGCGCCCGCGCGG
>NZ_JAVRHI010000180.1:0-16860 GCF_034105845.1 Streptomyces sp. CRN 30
CGCTGGAACGGGGCCGCGGCGGCGGAGGAGCCGCGCCGCGCGCCCCGGCAGCCGCGCCGCCGCGCGCCGAAGGAGGAATCGTGACCGGACTGCGGTACGTGTACGCCGTGTGCCGGCCCCTCGGCGCGCCGCTCCAGGCGCAGCTGACCGGCGTGGGCGGCGACCCGCCCAGAGCGCTGCACCACCGCGGTCTGGTCGCCGTCGTCAGTCATGTGCCCGAGGCGGACTTCGCCGAGGAGTCGCTCAAGGCCCACCTGGAGGACCTGGACTGGCTGGCGGCGACCGCCCGCGCCCACCAGCAGGTGGTCGACGCGCTGACCGTCGTCACCACGCCGCTGCCGCTCCGGATGGCCACGGTCTTCCGGGACGACAGCGGCGTCCGCGTGATGATGGAAGAACGCGAGGCCGCCTTCCTGCGGACGCTGGAGCGGCTGGACGGCCGGGTGGAGTGGGGCGTCAAGGTGTACGTCGAGACGCCCGGGGCCGCGGCCGGAGCCGGGGCCGCCGGGGACCCGGCGGCGAAGCCCGTGTCCGGCCGGGACTACCTGCGGCAGCGGCGGCTGCGGAGCCGGGCCGGGGAGGAACTGTGGCAGCGGGCCGAGGAGTTCGCCGGCCGGCTGCACGGGACGCTCTCCGGGCACGCCGACGACGCCCGGCTGCACGCGCCGCAGAATCCGCAGCTCTCCGGTGCCGCCGGACGCAATGTCCTGAACGCCGCCTATCTGGTGCGGCGGAATCTCTCCGAGGAATTCGTGGAACTGGTGGACGCGGTAAAGGACGACACCCCCGGAATCCGGGTGGAACTCACCGGTCCGTGGGCCGCCTATTCCTTCGCGGCGGAAACGGGAGAAACAGCGGACAACCGCGGGGGGAAGGACGCGTGACCGTCATAGAACGCCGCGAGATCGCCCTGGTCGACCTCCTCGACCGGCTGCTGGCCGGCGGGGTCGTCATCACCGGCGACCTCACGCTGCGCATCGCCGACGTGGACCTGGTCCGCATCGACCTCAACGCGCTGATCAGCTCGGTCAACGCGAACGTGCCGTCCCCGTTCGAAGGGGGGTGACGGGGGAGTGGTGAAGGGGAGTGACGTGGAACGGCCGCGCTCGGGGCGTATCGAGTTCGAGCCCGACACCGTCGAACGCGACCTGATCAAACTGGTGCTGACCGTGGTCGAGCTGTTGCGCCAGCTCATGGAGAGGCAGGCGCTGCGCCGCTTCGACCAGGGCGACCTCAGCGAGGACCAGGAGGAGCGCATCGGGCTCACCCTGATGCTGCTCGACGACCGCATGACCGAGCTGCGCGAGCGCTACGGACTGCGGCCCGAGGACCTGAATCTGGACCTCGGGCCGCTCGGACCGCTGCTGCCCCGGGAGTGAACCTCCCGGGGCAGCACCCCTCACCACCTGTACCAGCGACTCCGGCCGCCTCCGGAACTGGTGCCCCGGACCAGGAAGCCGAGCAGCCACAGCACGATGACGATGAGGGCGACCCACCACAGAATCTTCAGGGCGAATCCCGCACCGAAAAGAATGAGCGCGAGAAGCAGAACGAGCAGAAGCGGAACCATTTGAATACCTCCTGCACGTACTGGTGTCCCCGATTTCGTGGATCAGACGTTCTTTCGGCACAGAATTTCCCCGTGGAGCACACCGAACCAGCCCTCGGGGCGCTCGCCCCACTCCCGCCAGGCCGCCGCGACGGACCGGAGCCGCTCCCGGGTCGCGTGGCCGCCGTCGACCGCGCGCTCCGCGTACGCCGACGCCACGGTGCGCTCCGCCCACAGCCCGCTCCACCACTCCCGCTCCTCGGGTGTGCTGAAGGTCCAGGTGTCCGAGGTCGCGGTGATGTCGGTGCAGCCCGCCTCCAGGGCCCACGCCTTCAGCCGGCGCCCGGCGTCCGGCTCGCCGCCGCCTGCACGGGCCACCCGCCGGTACAGGTCCAGCCAGTCGTCCAGCCCCGCTGACCCGGGGAACCACGTCATCGCCGCGTAGTCGGAGTCGCGCACGGCGACGTACCCGCCGGGTCTCGTCACCCGCAGCATCTCGCGCAGCGCCCGCACCGGGTCGCCCACGTGCTGGAGCACCTGGTGGGCGTGGACGACGCAGAAGGTGTCGTCGGGGAAGTCCAGCGCGTGCACGTCGGCCACCGCGAAGTCGGTGTTGGCCAGTCCCCGCCCGGCGGCGGTGGCGCGGGCCTGCTCCAGGACGCCGGGCTCCCGGTCGACGCCGGTGACGTGGCCGTCCGGGACCAGGGCGGCGAGGTCCGCGGTGATGGTGCCCGGCCCGCAGCCGACGTCCAGGATCCGCATGTGCGGCTTCAGGGAGCCGAGCAGGTACCCGGCGGAGTTGGCGGCGGTGCGCCAGGTGTGCGAGCGGAGCACGGACGGGTGGTGCCCGTGCGTGTAGACGGCGGTCTCCCGCGGCTCGGACGGCTGCCGGGACTGCGGCTCGGACTGCGGCTCGGACGGCTGCTCGGACTGCGGCTCGGACGGCTGCTCGGACATGGCTGATCCCCTCTCCCGGCGCGGCGGGCGCCCTCGGAACAGGGGATCAACGGTACGCGCGCGGATCGCATGATGAGACCCGCGTATCGATATGTGAAATGACGGCCCGTCAGCCGTTGTCGGGCAGGGGCCGGTACACCGTCAGCGCCTCGGGGAGCTTCTCCACCGTGACGTCGCCCGCCGTCTCGGTGACCTCGCCGTCGTAGGCGAGGAGCGTGCCCGGCGCGACACCGGCCAGCCGCAACCGGCCCACCTGCACGGCCGCGTGCGCCGGGGACCGGGTCAGCGGCCCGGCGAAGGCCGCGGAGAGCAGCCGCAGCGCGGGCCGGCTCCCGCCGTGCACCACCCGCACGTCGAGCCGCCCGTCCGCCAGGTCGAGACGGCGGCCCGGCGCGAGCCCCATCCGGTGGTACATGCCGTTGCCCGCGAACAGCATCCACAGCGGCCGGGTCCGGCCGGCCACCTCGGCCCGCAGCGGATGCCGGTCGGCGCGCAGCACCCGCACCGCCGCCAGCATCCCGGCCGGCCAGCCGCCGATCCGGTGCGACCAGCGCTCCCGCTCGCGCACCAGCTCCGGGTAGACGCCCAGGCTGAAGGTGTTCAGGAAGATGCCGCTCTGCTCGCCCGAGGTGAACCGGCCCACGTCCACCCGCACGCCCTCGCCGTTCTCCAGCGCCCGGCACAGCGCCCGGACGTCCTCCACGCCCAGGTCGTAGGCGAAGTGGTTCAGCGTGCCGCCGGGCAGCACCGCCAGCGGCAGTCCGTACCGCAGGGCGACCCGCGCCGCCGCGTTCACCGTGCCGTCGCCGCCGCACACGCCGAGCACCCGAGCCCGGCCCGCCGCCTTCTCCAGCTCCTCCGCCACATCGGCCGGTTCGGCCTCGATGACCTCGGCCAGCGGCAGCGCGTCGCACAGCGCCCGCACCCGGTCCGAGGTGCCCGAACCGAGGTTCGCCACCATCACCAGGCCCTCGCCGCCGGACAGCGCCGGCAGCTCCGCGCGCGGCCGGGCGGGCGGCAGCAACTGGCCGCGGGTCGGCACCAGGCCCCGTACGGCGAACGCGGCGGCCGCGCCGAACGCCGCGCCCGCCGCCACGTCGCTCGGGAAGTGCACCCCGGTGTAGACCCGGGAGAGGGCCACCGCGGCGGCCACCGGCGCCACGGCCGCGCCCCAGGCCGGGGACTCCATCGCGACCCCGGTGGCGAAGGCGGCGGCGGAGGCCGCGTGCCCGGACGGGAACGAGGTGGTGATCGGCTGCCGCTTCAGCTGCCGCACCAGCGGCACCGTGTCGAGGCGCGGCCGGGGACGGCGCACCGAGCGCTTGCCGAGGGTGTTGATGGCCAGCGAGGCCACGCTCAGCGAGGCGAGGCCGCGCGCGGCGGCCCGGCGGGCGCGCGGCGTGCGGGACGCCGCGATCGCCGCCGCCGCGGCGAACCACAGCACGCCGTGGTTGGCGCTCCGGCTCAGCCGGGGCAGGACGCGGTCGCCGCCGGGCCAGTGCCGGGCGGCGACCGCCTCGAAGAGCCGGCGGTCCAGCTCCACGAAGCCGGTGCGCAGCGGATGGGGACCGGGCAGCGGGACGGTGAGGTCTACATCGGGGCTCATGCCTCCCGCCTACCCGCCGGGCGCCCATTCCTGCCGCACCGGAAACGCGGTTGCCGCGCGGGGGGCCGTACAGGGGACAATCACCCCATGGGCCACCTCGAAGCAGCGCACCTGGAGTACCACCTGCCCGACGGGAGGACGCTCCTCGGCGACGTCTCCTTCCGGGTGGGGGAGGGCGCCGTCGTGGCCCTCGTCGGACCCAACGGCGCGGGCAAGACCACCCTGCTGCGGCTGCTCTCCGGCGAGCTGAAGCCGCACGAGGGCACTGTCACCGTCAGCGGCGGCCTCGGCGTGATGCGCCAGTTCGTCGGCTCCGTCCGCGACGAGACGACCGTACGGGACCTGCTGGTGTCCGTCGCCCCGCCGCGTATCCGCGAGGCCGCCCGCGCCGTGGACGCCGCCGAGCACGCCGTCATGACCGTCGACGACGAGGCAGCGCAGATGGGCTACGCGCAGGCGCTCTCCGACTGGGCCGAGGCGCGCGGCTACGAGGCCGAGACGCTCTGGGACATGTGCACCACCGCGGCGCTCGGCGTCCCCTACGACAAGGCCCAGTGGCGGCAGGTGAGCACCCTCTCCGGCGGCGAGCAGAAACGGCTCGTGCTGGAGGCGCTGCTGCGCGGCACCGACCAGGTGCTCCTCCTCGACGAGCCGGACAACTACCTCGACGTCCCCGGCAAGCGCTGGCTGGAGGAGCGGCTCGCCGAGACCCGCAAGACCGTGCTGTTCGTCTCCCACGACCGCGAGCTGCTCGCCCGCGCCGCCGAGCGGATCGTCTCCCTGGAACCCGGGCCCGCGGGCGCCGACGCCTGGGTGCACGGCGGCGGCTTCGGCACCTACCACGAGGCCCGGCGCGAGCGCTTCGCCCGCTTCGAGGAGCTGCGCCGCCGCTGGGACGAGAAACACGCCCAGCTGAAGAAGCTCGTCCTCAGCCTGCGCCAGGCCGCCTCCGTCAGCCACGAGATGGCCTCCCGCTACCACGCCGCCCAGACCCGGCTGCGCAAGTTCGAGGAGGCCGGACCGCCGCCCGAGCCGCCGCGCGAGCAGGACATCCGGATGCGCCTGAAGGGCGGCCGCACCGGCGTACGCGCCGTCACCTGCGAGAAGCTGGAACTGACCGGCCTGATGAAACCCTTCGACCTGGAGGTCTTCTACGGCGAGCGGGTCGCCGTCCTCGGCTCCAACGGCTCCGGCAAGTCCCACTTCCTGAGGCTGCTCGCCGGCGACGGCGTGGCCCACACCGGGGCGTGGAAGCTCGGCGCCCGGGTCGTCCCCGGCCACTTCGCCCAGACCCACGCCCACCCCGAACTGCTCGGCCGCACCCTCCTGGACATCCTCTGGAAGGAACACGCCCAGGACCGCGGTGCCGCCATGTCGAGGCTGCGCCGCTACGAGCTGACCGGCCAGGCCGAGCAGACCTTCGAGCGGCTCTCCGGCGGCCAGCAGGCCCGCTTCCAGATCCTGCTCCTCGAACTCCAGGGCGTCACCGCCCTGCTTCTGGACGAGCCGACCGACAACCTGGACCTGGAGTCCGCCGAGGCGCTCCAGGAGGGCCTGGAGTCCTTCGAGGGCACCGTCCTCGCCGTCACCCACGACCGCTGGTTCGCCCGCTCCTTCGACCGCTACCTGGTCTTCGGCAGCGACGGGAAGGTCCGCGAGACACCGGAGCCGGTGTGGGACGAGCGGCGGGTCGAGCGCGTACGCTGACCCGCCGCCCGTTCCGCACCGGGGCCGTGCCCGGGGAGCCCCGGGGACTCACTTCCAGCGGAGCAGTGCCCCCATGCCGCCGACCGGGCTGTCGTCCGTGTCCGGCGGCAGCGCCGCCGTCACCGAGATCGCCGGGGCACCGGTCATCACGGCCGACCGCAGCAGCGCGTCGTCCGCACGGGCCGACCAGGAGTTCTGCTCACCCAGCGTCTTCAGCTCGGTGCGCCGCACCGCGAGCTGGTCGGCGTCCTCGCCGATCCACACCTCACGGTGGGTGTCCGGCCCGTCCGGGATCATCAGCAGCTCGTCGATACGGTGCTCCCGGGCCGCCTCGACCAGCGCGGGCACGCCCTCGACGGCGGCGGCCCGGCCCTCGCCGTCCGGCGTCCTGGCGGCCAGGAACCGGTCCAGATCGGCCTGGGCCCGCTCGGTGACGTGCTGCTCACGTACCCGCAGCACCTCGTCGTCCAGCAGCCGGCTGCCGGTGCCGTGCGCGGCCTCCACGACCCGGCCCGCCAGCCGCTTGGGCAGCCGCTCGCGCACCGACCGGCACTCCCGGTCGTCGCCGACCAGGATCACCAGGTCGGCCGCGGCCTCCTCCTGGCAGACGGCGAGCGCGTCGGCGATCTCCGCGGCGTTGTGCTCCCAGGTGTTCTCCACCCGGAGCTGGAAGTGGCGCTCGGACCAGTCCAGGGAGCTGGTGGTGCGGTGCACCGGCCACTGCCGGCCGGTCACACCGCCCGCGTCCCGGTTGCCGAGTGCCGAGCGCAGCTCGAAGTCGGCGCCCTTGCGGTCGATGTAGGCCACCACGCACATCGGGTCCTCGCCGGCCAGTTCCAGCAGCGGCGAGACGCGCGGCAGCGGCGCCCAGTGCGCGACGGTGGAGCCCGGCGGCGTACGGGCCAGCGGCGTGTCGAGGACGACCCGGCCGCCGTGCGCGAAGAGCGCCCGGCCGTGCGGGTCGGTGGAGTGCCGCAGCTCGTCCACGGCCTCGCGCACGGCCCGGCAGGTCGCGTCGTCGGCGCCCTGCGACGCCAGCTCGCGCGCGACCGCCTGGGCCGTCAGCTCACGGGCGTGCGCGGTGTCCTCCGCGCGCTGGGAGAGATCGACGTACACGGAGGCCCAGGGGCCGGGGTGTTCGTAGAGGGGGTGGAGAAACGCGAGATCCATGGGTCCCTCCCGGATACCGCTCGGGGGTGGTGGTTCACCGGGCGGGTACCCGGCCCGCATGAACGAACACGACACACGGGACGGTGCCATGACCGGAGTGGACCCGGGTCGCCTCGACGACCAGCAGCTCATGAGGGAACTGGAGACCATCCACCGCACGCGTCACGACACGCTGCTGTACGGCTCGGACGACGCGCTGCGGGCGCACAACGAGCGGATGGCCCGCCTGGAGGGCGAGTGGCTGCGCCGCAACCCGCGGCGGATCGTCGCCGCGGGCCGCACCCGGGAGGGCGCCCGGGAACGCGCGAGCGGGGAGTCGGCGGCGCCCGGCGGCCCCGCGACGTGACGCGCCGCCCACCAGGACCCCGTGGGCCCGGTGGGCGGCGCGTCGTGTCCCGGTGCCGTCCCGGTCAGCCCCCGGCCTTGGCGAACTCGGCCAGGTAGGTCTCGTCGAACGCCTTGAGGTCGTCCGGCTTGCGGCTGGTGATCAGCGTGTTCGGACCGTGGTCGCAGACCTTCACCTGCTCGTCGACCCAGGTGCCGCCCGCGTTGGTGATGTCGGTCCGCAGGCTCGGCCAGGAGGTCAGCACCCGGCCGCGCACGACGTCCGCCTCGACCAGTGTCCACGGGGCGTGGCAGATCGCCGCGACCGGCTTGCCCTGGTCGAAGAAGGACTTCACGAACGCCACGGCACTCTCGTCGGTGCGCAGGAAGTCCGGGTTGGCGACGCCGCCCGGCAGGACGAGCCCGCCGAAGGAGTCGGCCGACGCCTCGCCCGTGACCTCGTCGACGGTGAAGGTGTCCGCCTTGTCCAGGTGGTTGAACCCCTGGACCTCACCGGACTGCGTCGACACCAGTACGGGCTCGTGACCGGCGTCCTTCGCGGCCTTCCACGGCTCGGTCAGTTCGACCTGCTCGACGCCCTCGGGCGCCGTGAGAAATGCGATACGCATAGGGCTTCCTGTTCCTTTCCTAATTTCCTGCGGGCGCGAATACCCCAGCCAGATCGCCGAGGCTCACGACGCCGAC
The DNA here is from genome assembly GCF_034105845.1 of Streptomyces sp. CRN 30. Lineage (NCBI taxonomy): Bacteria > Bacillati > Actinomycetota > Actinomycetes > Kitasatosporales > Streptomycetaceae > Streptomyces > Streptomyces sp. CRN 30. Next base: position 8,019 of record NZ_JAVRHI010000180.1, read on the forward strand.
CGGCAGCCCGTCCTCCACGACCGGCAGCCGGCGCACCGCGTGCTCGCGCATCAGCGCCAGCGCGTCGCCCACCGGTTCGTCCGGGGCGACCAGCAGCGGGTCGCCCGTGCAGACGGTGCCGGCGCCGACCGCCATCGGGTCCAGGCCCTCGGCCACCGCCCGCACCGTGATGTCCCGGTCGGTGAGCACCCCGACGACGCGGTGGCCGTCGGCCACGACGACATCGCCGATGTCCTGGTCGCGCATCAGCCGCGCCGCCTCGAAGAGCGAGGAGTCCGGGCGTACGGCCACCACGCCCGGGGTCATCACGTCCTTCACGTACTCGCCCATGGCGGGCCCGCCCGTCTAGGTGGTCCCGGAACCGGCGCCGGTCAGCGCCTCGGCCAGCTCCTGGACGGTGGCGTAGTGCTCCTTGTGCGGCAGTCCCTCGACCTGTTCGACCAGGGCGTCGGGGGCGTGGCCGCGCCGCAGCCCCCGGGCGAGTTCCCGCGGGCCCGCCGGGAACGCCCCTCGGGTCAGGTTCCGGGCCAGCTCCAGCCGGAGCGACTCCAGGGAGGACGGGTCGCGGCCCGGCGTGACCGGGCCGCGCGCCACCTCCGGGTCGTCCTCGGCGAACGGCTCGGGGTCGTGCCACTCCTCGGTGCGCGTGGGGTGCCCGGACTTCAGCAGTCCCTGCAGTTCGTGCTTCATCTCGTCGTCGCGGTGGGCGCTCAGCCGGTCGCTGCCTCGCTGCATGTCTCCCTCCAGGTCCTTCGGGGTGGCCACCCGCGTACCCGTGGAACGGGCGCCGACACGGCGTTCCCCCCGGCCGATTCGGCCGGATCCGCCCGGGTTCGCCGACCGCGGACCGGGCACCCGGTCCCGTCGCCCGCGCGTTCCCTCCGGGGCCGCCGCCGCAAGGAGCACGCACGCGTGGCCCGAGCGGTGGGGAGGGCCGCTCGGCGGCGGTGAGGGACCTGTGGCCCCTGCCCGGACGGGGACGGTGCGGGTGATGCTCGCCTCGCCGGACACGACACAGGAGGTGGGCCCCATGCCCCGCACCGTCACCGTGGGTCTCGACGGCTCGGCCGAGAGCCGGGCCGCCGCCGAGTGGGCGGTACAGGAGGCCGCGCTGCGCGGCCTGCCGGTACAGCTGGTCCACGTCTGGGAACCGGTCCCGCAACCCACGGCGGGGGACGTCCCGTCCGAGGCCCGGCAGCGGTTCCTCGACGAGGCCGCCGAGGCCCTGCGGCCCCGGCTTCCCAGCGCCGGCGTCACCGTCGTGCAGCGCACCGGGCCGGTCGTGGACGCGCTCGTCGACGCCGCCGGCGACGCCGCGCTGCTCGTCCTCGGCTCCCGCGCCCTCGGCGCCGTCAAGGGCTTCCTGCTCGGCTCGGTGGGACAGGCCGTGATCGCCAGGACCCGCACCCCCGTGGCCGTCGTCCGCGCGGGGCGGGCGTACGGCGGGTCCGGGCCCGTCGTGCTCGGCCTGGACACCGACCGGCCCGACGACACCCTGCTCGGCTTCGCCTTCGAGGAGGCGCGGCGCCGCGCGAGCGCCCTGCACGTCGTCCAGGGCCGCCCCGTCGCCCCGTACTACGTCTACGGACTGGAGGCCGGCGCCGGCGCCTGGCCCTACGACGAGTTCGCCCGGCAGCAGACCGCCCGGCTCGCCGAGGTGGTACGTCCGTGGCGGCACAAGCACCCCGGCGTCGAGGTCGTCGAGACCTCGCGCGCCGGTGGAGCCGTCGACCTCCTGCTGGAGGCCGCCCGGGACGCCTCGCTGCTCGTCGTCGGACGCCGGGTGCGACGCGGACCGGGCGCGCACATCGGGTCCGTCGCCCACGCGGTGCTCCACCACGCCGCGGTCCCCGTCGCCGTCGTCGCGCACGACTGACCCCGCCGGCCCGTGTACCGCGCCGACGGATTCCGGCAACCGGACCGCCCAGGAGCGCCCGCGGCTGCCGCCGCCGGCCGGATACTCCAGACCCGCGCCGCCCTGCCCGCGGTGTTTCTCGTCGGCTTCGTCCTCGATGGTGACGGCGCGGTGCTGCTGTGCGCGTCGGTCGTGTCCGTGCCGGTTCGGGCCGTCGGCGGGATCGGCGTCGCCTTCGAGGCGGACGAGGCGGACGAGGTCGACGTGGCGGCCCACTTCCTGTGCGTCGAGGCCGAGCTGGTCACCGGCCGCGTACTGGTGGGCGGCCGGACCCTGTACGGCGTGGACCTGTACGGCGTGGACCCGGACGCACGGCGTCCCTGAGCAGGTCGGCCCGGCTCACCACACCCCGCAGCAGCCCCGCGCCGTCCACGACGACCAGCCGCCGCACCCCCCGCCGGGCCATGACCCGGGCCGCCTCGGCGAGGGTGGCGCCGGGCCGGACGGTGACGGGGGGCGCCGACATGACGTCGGCGGCGGTCGGCCCGGCGGGCGCCGGTACGGTGAGATCGGCCGCGCAGACGACGCCGACCACGCGCCCCTCGCCCGCCAGCACGGGCAGCGCCCCGACCCGCCACTGGCGCATGATCGTCACGAGGTCCTCGAGAGGCGCGCGGTGGCCCGCGGCCACGACGCTCCGCGTCATGACGTCCCGCACGGTGCGCGGAGCGCCGGCCGGGCCCCGCAGGACCGCGGGCTCGGTCACAGCCGGTCGCCGCTGCCGTAGGGGGCGTAGAGGTCGAGCAGCCGGACGCGGGCCGCGTGCAGCCGGTGGGCGACGACGTTGCCGACCCAGCCGGCCACGGCCCGGCCGAACTCCGGGTCCTCGGCGCACAGCGCCCGTACCGCCGCCGCGTCGAACTCCCAGGCCCGCACCGGGCTCATCGCCTCCGCGCCCAGCTGCCACCGGTACGGCGGGAAGTGCCAGGACCAGCCGAGGAGTTCGCCGTGGCCCAGCGAGTCGATGACGGCGGCACGGCGGCCGGGGACGCGCAGGTCCAGCGTCACCGTGCCGGTGCGCACGATCCAGAACCGGTCGGCCCGCCGGCCCTCCTCGAACAGGCGCGTGCCCGCCTCGACGGAGACGGTCCGGCCCAGCCGCATCAGCCGGTCGCGGTGGCCGGCCGGGAGGGCCGCGGTGAGTGTGGTGGGGGAGGCCATCTCGGTTCCTTTCCTCGGACGTCGTCTCCGGGGCCCCGTCACGGGGCCGCCGAGGCCAGTCTGGAACCGCGCGGCGGAGGAGGGGACGGGCCGGGAGGGCCCGGTCACGGGCCGTTCGGCACGGCGGAGGGGCCCGACCGGCCCTGCCCCGCACGACACGTCCCGCGAGAGGCTGCCCCGGGGAAAGGGAACAGGGAAGGGAACCGCCCGGCCACCCACCCGAGACACCCACCCGAGACACCCACGGGCCCGCCCCACTCGACCGTCCGGCCGGTTCCCGACCCGGCAGGAACTGCCGTTACTTCTTGTCGTTGCCCGGCAGGAACTCCTGGATCTTCGACTTGAAGCCCTGCTTCACCACGGAGCCCCGGTCCGCGTCGCCCTTCAGCAGGGCGGCGGCCGTCGCCTCCATCTGCTCCCACGTGGCGTGGGGCGGGACCGGCGGTACCGCCGGGTCGGTCAGGAACTCCACCACCGCCGGGCCGTCCGCCGCCAGCGCCGTCCGCCACGCCTCCTCGACGTCCTCGGGCTTCTCCACCCGGATGCCGGTCAGCCCCAGCGACCGGGCGAAGTCGGCGTAGCGGACGTCCGGCAGCTCCTGCGACGGCAGGAACGACGGCGCGCCGCCCATGGCCCGCAGCTCCCAGGTGACCTGGTTCAGGTCCCGGTTGTTCCACACGCCCACGACCAGGCGCGGATCCTCCCAGAGATGCCGGTACTTGGCCGCCGTGATCATCTCCGCGAGGCCGTTCATCTGCATCGCGCCGTCCCCGACCAGCGCCACCACGGGCCGGTCCGGGTGCGCGAACTTCGCACCGATCGCGTACGGCACCGCGCACCCCATCGTCGCCAGCGTGCCGGAGAGCGAACCGCGCATGCCGGGTCGCATGGTGATGTGCCGGGCGTACCAGTTCGCCGTGGACCCCGAGTCGGAGGTGACGACGGCGTCCGCGGGCAGCAGCGGGTCCAGCGCACGGGCCACGTACTCCGGGTTGACCGGATCGGCGTCCAGCTCCGCCCGGCGCCCCATCACCTCGCGCCAGCGCCGGACGTTGTCGCGCACCGTGTCGGACCACTCGCGTCCCCGCCCGCCCTCGATCAGCGGGATCAGCCGCTCCAGCGTGGCCTTCGCGTCGCCGACGAGATTCACCTCGTACGGATAACGCATCCCGATCATGTGCGGGTCGATGTCGATCTGCACGCCGCGCGCCTTGCCGAACTCCGGCAGGAACTGCGAGTACGGGAAGGAGGAACCGATCGTCAGCAGCGTGTCGCAGTCCCGCATCAGCTCGTACGAGGGACGCGTGCCCAGCAGGCCGATCGAGCCGGTGACGTACGGCAGTTCGTCGCTGAGCACGTCCTTGCCGAGCAGCGCCTTGGCGACGCCCGCGCCGAGCGCCTCGGCGATCCGCTCGACCTCCGCGCGGGCCCCGGCGGCGCCCTGGCCGACCAGGACCGCCACCTTGTCACCGGAGTTGAGGATCTCCGCGGCGCGCCGCACCGACTCCTCCGGCGGCACGGCCGTGCCGAGATCGCCGCCCAGGCTGGACGGCACCATCTTGAACGCGTGCGTGGGCGGCGAGTACTCCAGCTCCTGCACGTCGCCGGGGATGATGACGGCGGTCGGGCAGCGCCGGGCGTACGCCGTGCGGATCGCCCGGTCCAGCACGTTCGGCAACTGCTCGGGAACGGTCACCGTCTCCACGAACTCCGAGGCGACGTCCTTGAAGAGCGAGTGCAGGTCCACCTCCTGCTGATAGGAGCCGCCCATCGCGGTCCGGTGGGTCTGCCCGACGATCGCCAGCACCGGCACGTGGTCGAGCTTCGCGTCGTACAGGCCGTTGAGGAGATGGATCGCACCGGGTCCCGACGTGGCCGCGCACACCCCCAGCCGGCCGCTGAACTTGGCGTAACCGACCGCCTGGAAAGCCGACATCTCCTCGTGCCGCGACTGCACGAACCGCGGCCGGTCCTCCGCGCGCCCCCAGGCGGCGAGCAGCCCGTTGATGCCGTCCCCGGGATAGCCGAACACCTGGTCGACACCCCATTCGCGCAGCCGCTGCAGGACGTGGTCGGAGACTTTGCCGCTCATGAGAAACACTCTCTTCCTGACGGGTCGCGGGCATGGACGCGATCGGACGTCGACGGTGGTGGCAGCCGTACGGGTCTCCGCCCCCGACAGCCGGAAACATCCCGGGCGTTTGGCGTGCGGCCTCCGGGGCAGGCGGACCCCCAGTGCTTCGGACAGGAGGCACGCCCGTGGGAGCGGGCGCGCCGTCCACGGCGGCGTTCCGTCCGGCCTCCCGGACGCGCTCCCGCGGTGACCGCCCGACCTTCGGGCCGTGCCGTCACACCGGCGTCCGTTCCCCGTCCCCCCGGCGGCCGCGACAGCGCACCGGGCCGCGCCCGGGTCGCGCACCGGCCGCATCGGACGAGCCGCCGCCGTACGTGCCGGCAGGACCCCGCACTCCAAGGGAGTTGCGTCGCACCATGCCGACCCGCTTCAGCGCCAGGCCCCACCCGCACGACGACGCCCCCGACACCGCCGCGGACTTCCGCGAACTCGCCGTGCTCCCCGACGGACCGCGGCGCGACACACTGCGCGACCGGATCGTCGAGGCCTGGCTGCCCATGGCAGAACGGCTCGCGGGACGGTTCCGCAGCCGCGGCGAGAACTACGACGACCTGCGCCAGGTCGCGGCCCTCGGCCTGGTCAAGGCCGTCGACCGGTACGACCCCGAGCGCGGCAACGCCTTCGAGAGCTACGCCGTGCCGACCATCACCGGCGAGATCAAGCGGCACTTCCGGGACCACCTGTGGACGCTGCACGTGCCGCGCCGCGTCCAGGACCTGCGCAACCGGGTCCGCACCGCCGGGCAGGACCTCTCCCAGACCATCTCCGGCCGCAGCCCGACCGTCGCCGAGATCGCCGAACACGCCGACCTCAGCGAGGAGGACGTCCGGGAGGGCCAGGAGGCGCTGGAGAGCTTCTCCGCGCTGTCCCTGGACGCCGCCCTGCCCGGCAGCGACGACGGCTACTCGCTCAGCGACGCGCTGGGCGGGCCCGACCCCGCGCTGGACACGGTCGTCGACCGGGAGGCCGTCAGGAAGCGCCTCGCCGCCCTGCCGGACCGCGAACGCGCCATCCTCTACATGCGGTTCTTCGACGACATGACCCAGAGCAGCATCGCGGAGGAACTGGGCATCTCCCAGATGCACGTCTCCCGCCTGATCACCCGCTGCTGCGACCGCGTCCGCGAACAGGTCCTGCGGGAGCCGCCCGGTACGTCGTGACGCGCGGGGCGTCGAAACCTCTCCTGTCACCCGGCCGGGGGCTCCGGTCCCGCGAACGGAGCAGGGCCGCGCGCGGGCCGGTGCCGGGCGGGCTGTGATGGCGGAGGGGGCGCGAGCGCCGTGCCCCCGCAGCCGCCGCTCGAAGGAGCCCGCCCGATGCCCACCGGTTCCCCGCGGGGCCGCGCCGCCCGCGCCCTCACGACCACCGCCCTGGCCGCCACCGCCTTGGCCGCCACCGCCCTGGGCCTCGGCACCACCCCTTCCTCCGCAACGCCGACCACCCTCCCTGGCCGGACCCCGTCCCTCTCCGACCAGGCCCCGGCCTTCTCCGACCACGCCTTGGCCTTCCCCGGCCGCGTTGCGGCCTTCCCCGGCCAGGTCCCGTCCCTCTCCGGCCAGGCCCCAGCCTTCCCTGGCCGCGCCCTGGCCTTCCCCGGCCAAGCCCCGGGTGTCCCCGACGCCGCCCCGGCCGACCCCGTCACCGCCGCAGGCCGGGGCGCCCGTCCGGTATCGGTGCCGGACGTCGAGCCGCTCTCGGCGCCCACCGCCCGCGCCGCCCGTGCCGTCCTGCCGGTACCGGTGTCGGTCACCCCCGCCGCCCCCATCGCCCCGCACGGCCCCGCCCCTGTCCCCGTAGCCGACGCAGGTGACGGGGACGGCCTCGACGCACCCGCGGCGCCCCTCGAAGGGGACTTCCCGCCCGTCCCCGAACCGGATGAGGCCGAGGGCGAGGGCGAGGGCGAGGAGGCGGAGGAGGACGGGGGCGTCGTGTACGACGAGTTCTCCGGGGCGGGGCCCGAGGAGGGGGAGTCGGGCGGCGGGCGTGCGCGGCCCGTCGCCGAGGTCAGTCCCGCCTCCGTCGCCCCCGGCGCCCACGTCACGGTCACCGTGTCCTGCCCGGGGGCGTCCGCGTCCGCACCGGACACCCTCAAGGCGACCTCCCGGTCCTTCGAGGCGGGCACGGTCACCCTGCGCAGGACCCCCGGCGGACCGGGCTACCGGGGGACCGCCCGCGTCGCCCCCGCCCCGCACGCCCCGCACTCAGACAAGAGCCCGGGTTCGAGCGCCCGCGTCGACGGCACCTGCCCGGCCGCGCACGGCGGGAAGGGGCACGCCTGGAGCGCCGAGTTCACCGTCGGCACCTCCCACGGCTGCCCCGAACCGGGGCACACCGGCAAGCCCTGCGCCAGCAAACCGCCCTGCCCCGAGTCCGTACCGCACGGCGGCTCCTGCGGCGACGCCCCGGACCACGGGGTGCACGCCGGAGCGGGCGGAACCTTCACCGACTCCGTGCCCGCCCTGGTCGCCGGCGGCGTCCTCATCGCGGGCGCGTGCGCCGCCGCCGCCCACCGGCTGAGGCCCCGGCCGCGCGGCGCACCGGCGGACCAGGACCGCTGACCCCCCGTGCGCACCGGGCGGCGACCGTTGTGATCCGCGCAACCCGCCCCGAGGGCCATGGCAGGGCCCCGCACTGGGTACTCAGAGCACGACCGGTGCGACCAGAGGTGCCGAAGAGCACGGCGAGGCACGCTGCGCCCCGGCCGCGACGGGGCACCGGCACAGGAACTGGCGGAGGTACGGATGCGGCGTACGGCTTCCGAAGGTCACGGCCCCGTCCGCTACGGGCCGCCGCTCCCCGACGACGGCCTGCCCGTACCGCCCGAACTGTCCGCCGTCCTCGCCGGCGCCGCCCACCGCACGGACCCCGACCCGGTCGGCGGCGCCCCCGCCCTGCTGGACGCCGCCCGCGACCACTGGGCCCGGCGCGGCCGGGCCGAGGAGCAGGGCCGGATCGCCGCCGCCCCCGGCGCCCCCGCGCTGCTGCTCGCGGTGACCGCGGCCCTCGGCGGCGACGTCCTCGTGCCCCGCCCCTGCGCCGCCTGGTGGGCGCCGTACGCGCACCTGCTCGGCAGACCCGTCTTCCACGTCACGACCCCCGCGGAATGCGGCGGCGTGCCCGACCCGTACGCGCTCCTGGAGACCGTCCGCCGGGTCCGCGCAGAGGGCGGCGACCCGCGGCTCCTGGTCCTGTCCGTCGCCGACGACCCCACCGGCACCGTCGCCCCGCCGGAGGTCCTGCACGAGACCGTCGAGGCCGCCGTCGGCGAGGGCCTGCACCTGGTCAGCGACGAGACCTGGCGCGACACCGTGCACGATCCGGCCGACACGGTCCTCACCGGGCCGGCCGAGATGCTCCCCGAGCACGTCACCGTCGTCACCGACCTGGCGGGCGCGCTGCTCCCGGCCGGCTGGCCCGCCGCCGTCGCCCGGTTCGCCGCCACCCCGGCCGGTGACGGCCTCCACGCGCGCGTGCTCGACGTCCTCACCGCGCTCGGCGCCCGCGTCGCCGCGCCCGTCACGGCCGCCGCCGCGTACGTCCTGACCGAACCCGAACCGGTCGTCGCCCACCGGGAGGCCGCCGTCCGGCTGCACGCGCGCGTGGCCGCCGCCGTGCACGCCGCCGTCGCCGGC